>JBNLDB010000031.1:0-11271 GCA_050304115.1 Sulfurovum sp.
TAGTGGCTGCGATGTCAGCATTGATATCCGGTTGTGCACAGCCTGGTCCGGAAGCAAAAAAAGGTGCGCTGATAGGTGCGGCAGGTGCTGCAGGTATCACTGCCTTGGTAGGTGGTTCAGGAAGATCCGTTGCAACAGCTGCTGCTATAGGTGCGGTCGCAGGTGGAGTTTATGGGGACAGCAAGGATAAAGAGAACCAATAAAGCCTGATCCTATCGATGCAGCCAGTACGGCAGTATGAGTGAAGGGTATGTGATTCACTTTGAAGAGAGACCCTTTTCTTTTACTTGTACAGGCTGAAGGAAGAGAAACACACGTTATTCTTTTTAGCGATGAGCATTTTTATGTACATTCGTATGTGATCTTTTCTCCCCATAAAAATGCAGATATTTACACTCAAAAAGCATTATCTGTTTAAGTAAATCATACTATAATTTTGACCATTATGTTTGGCCTATACAAGGAAGCAGATGGAACTTTCATCAAAACTTACTCTGGAAATGTTAGGTAAACCTTTTTTACTCGAGAAGCGTATCGAACTCCTCCATGCCATAGAAAAGTATGGTTCGATCTCAAAAGCGGCGAAGGCTGTGCCGATGAGTTATAAAAGTGCCTGGGATGCAGTGGATACCATGAACTCTCTTTCTCCGCAACCGATCGTCTGCAGAGAGACAGGCGGAAAAGATGGAGGGGGTACGACCATTACTCCCTATGGTAAAAGGCTTCTATCCAATTACGCCCTGCTTAAAGAAGAACATGATCGTTTTTTAAAAAGGCTATCAGAGGCAACAGATATCCAAAGCGGTGCATTTGAGACCATTGAAAGACTTGCGATGCAAATCTCTGCACGTAATCAAATACAAGCTGTGGTTGTATCCGTGGAATCTGAGAACGTGAATGCAAAAATACGTCTAAAGATGAAAAGCGGGCAAGAACTGGTATCTGTCATTACCAAAGAAGCAGTAGAGACCATGCAGATAGAAAAGCATCAAACGGTTACAGCGATATTTAAATCCAGTACAGTAGTACTTTCCCATGAAAACGATGCAAAGAGTGTAGAAAATAGACTGAATGGTACGGTCACAACCATAGACAAAGATATAGAAAATGCCAAAGTAGTCATAGATATAGGAAATCATGACAGCATCGTTTCCGTGATGCCTGTACGTGTTTTCGAGGAGATGGAAATGCATGAAGGCAGTGCCGTGACGGCTACGATGCAAGCCAATGATGTGATGCTGGGAAGATAAAAATCAGATATACATAGAGATGTACAAGGTGTTTTTATGCAGCTCCCTGTATGATCCTGTCCTCGAAATAGGTTTGAAAGAGTTGGTTCAGAGCTTCAAGGTCTATAGGTTTTGATAGATAGCTGTCCATACCTGCACTCATATATTTTTCTCTATCCCCTGCAAGTGCATTGGCCGTCAATGCAACGATCGGAATATGCGGTTTATGGTTTTTTCTTTCATAGCTGATGATCTGACCCGTCGCTTCCATACCACCCATGACAGGCATTTCGATATCCATAAATATCATATCATACGCATGTTTCATACGGTGTTCAAGTGCCTCTTGGCCATTATTGGCGATAGTCACTTCTATCCCGAGTCGACTGAGTACATTGAGTATCAACTTTTGGTTGATCTTATTATCTTCAGCAACCAGCACATGTACATTTTTGAAAGTGAGGTTCTCCTTCGTACTGGAAATATCCTCTTTATCACTAAGCATTCGCAGTGTTTTTGTAAAGTTCACTGGCTTATAGAGAATCTTGTCTATTTGTGATGCGTATCGTTTTAGATTTTTTTTCTGGTCCCCTGTTGACATCAAAACGATCTTTGTGTCAAAGTCCAGGAATGGTCTAAGCTCATCATCCCTCTGACGGAATTTATGGTCGATAAAAAGAATATCAGGGAGTTGAGAGGTGCCTTTTAACGCTAATAGGGATTCATCGGTATAACGCTTGATAGTGGCTCCAGTGTAAGCGATATAGGTTTCAAGGTTTTCATTCACATAATACTCTGAATCTATATGTGAGCTCAGAATACCAACCGTGTAGGCACTCATATCATTCACTTCTCTTTTTGTCGCACCCTCAGGTTTCTTCAGTGCCAAAGTGAAATAGAAGGTAGAGCCTTCATCCTTGACACTTCTTATGCTCAGTTTCCCTCCCATGTGATCTATGAACTTACCGGATATTGAGAGCCCCAGACCGGTCCCTCCATACTGTCTACTTGTACTGACATCTGCTTGTGAAAATGCCTCAAAGATCTTTCCCTGTTGTTCTTTGGTAAGACCGATACCCGTATCTGAAACTTCAAAATTGACGTTGACCCTATCCTTATCCTCAAAAAGCTTTTTGATCGATACGCTCACTTCACCGTTCGTGGAAGTAAATTTAATGGCATTACTGACGAGGTTCACAAGTACTTGAGAGATCTTCGTAGGATCACCTATGAGTGATGTAGGCAGTGTCGGATCCAAAAAGATATTAAAGTCAATATGGTTTTCTGCCGCTTTGGCCGCGTAGGATTCCACAGCAGATTCAAAAGTATCTATCGGATCAAACTCTATGGCTTCAAGTTCTATCTTTTGTGCTTTGATCTTGGAGAGGTCAAGGATATCATTGACGATGGTCAAAAGATTTCCGGAACTCTTCTCTATCACTGAGATAAATTCTGCCTGTTCCTCTGAAACATCTGTCTCTTTGAGCAGTTGTGTAAATCCAAGGATACCATTGAGAGGGGTACGTATTTCATGGGACATATTGGCAAGAAAGAGATCTTTGGTCTGATTCCCGTCCTTAATGGTTTTGAGCAAAAACCTGTAGATATGATCAAACTTACCGTTGCGGATCAATCTTTGAAGCTCACTTTGTTGGTTTTCATTCAATACCAGTTTGATATCTCTTAAAGTCTCCTCAGAGATCTGTGTATGATCCTCTATCTTGGAAACCAAACTGAAAAGTTTAAGCAGCAGAAGCACTAAGATGAATGTCGATCCTCCATACCATGCCAGGACCTCTCCATGTTTTTTGATCTTTTCTTGATCGATCGTTTGGATCTGGTTACGCAGTAGGGATTGTACTTTATTGAAATAATCCATTTTTATATCTATCTGGTTTGACCAGCCAAGAGGAGAGACAGAGTATCTCCCTGATCTTGATTCATAGGAGATCATGTCACGCTCTTCAGACATGATAGTGTTGAAATTTTCCAGCGAAAGCATTTCGCTGAGTTTTAAGGCGATGGCATTGTCTGCAAGGGTATAAAACTGTGGTAAGGTATCTTTACGTATCAACGCTTCCCAAAGTGCTCTCTCTTCATAACTTATACTTCTGGAACCTAGCAAGATAGAGTAGATCAGTATATGTTCCTGTACCGTGGTCTCCTTAAGTGCCGTATACTTTTGGTACATCATCAGATAGCTTTTCTTCTCCTCAGACTTTTCTGCAGTGGTCACTTCCTGCAGTATTTTGAACAACGGGTTAAAGACCTTATTATGGTATATCTCGCTGGTGTTCTCATGAAAATCATCTACGCCTCTACGAATGAGCTCTAATGCCTCAGTGGCTTGTTTGATATAGGTACGATAGCGTGTAAAATCCTCGTGCTGTTTGGTAAAACCATCTAATTCCAATAGATTTTGATCACTCTTAATGCGTAACTCTTTCAGTTTTTTCGAGTCCTTTTTAGTATGCGTGACCAGATACGTCGCACTCTGTACCCTTTCATCTTTGATATCTTTCAAGACGGACTCGATATGTGCTACAAACAATGAAACCTGCGTACTGTTTTGTGCAGCAGCATATTTTTGATAAGAGAGATAGGTATAATAGGATGTCACTCCCGATATCCCTATAGTGATTAGTATTAGCAGAGTGAGTATAAATTTGCTTTTTAATATCTTCATGTTAATCCTTTGAACAGCTTTTGCTATGATAAAGCGTCAGTGGTATGTGTATCAATAAAGAGGATTGGGATAGATGCTTCAGTATGTTCTTGACACTATGATCCACAGGAAACCCTTTTTATTTTTTAAAAGTATTGAAGCGTAAAGTGTAGATAGAATTAAGTAGAATAGTCCCACAGGTATATTCTATTGTGCAGTCTGGCGATCTTTTTTATGAAAGACCCATGACTTTCTGTCCTTGCTTCACAACAAGTTTAGCTTTTCAATCTTTTTACCTTCTTGGATTATACACAGTAAAGATTTAAAGAGAGTTATAAGTGATCATTTTAATTTGTGATTTAAATTGTTTAGATTTGTGAAGATGTCAAACAGAAGCATAGTTTTTCAGGGGATAAAATCTTTTATCCCCTGCATAATAGCGCTTTTTTGGGCTATATTAAAACTAATAGAGTAAAATATCGATACTTATAGAGCAAAGGAAAAAAATGAGTATAGATCAAGCATTAATGGATAGAAGCGGTGGAAAATGTGAGCTGTGTGGTTCCCAAGAGGGACTTTCAGCTTACGCAGTTGCACCAAAAGATGAGGCTATTGTTATTTGTAGTACTTGTGCAGCCTCTATAGATGATCCAACACAGGATGAAAAACATTGGAACTGTCTTCATGACAGTATGTGGAGTACAGAACCTGCAGTACAGGTCATGGCATTCAGACTTCTTACACAACTTGGCGCACAGGACCAGCTTGATATGATGTATCTTGAAGAGGATGTACGTGCATGGGCAGAAGAGGGTTTAGCTACTGAAGAACAAGAGCCTACACGTGATGCCAATGGTACCATTTTACAAGAGGGTGATTCGGTAAGCATCATCAAAGACCTGCCGGTGAAAGGTGCAGGTTTTACCGCGAAACAGGGAACGACTGTGAAAAATATCCGTATGGTACCAGGTGATCCTACCCATATACAAGGTCGTGTGAACGGAACGATGATCTTTATTATTTCGGCATTTTTAAAGAAACTGTAGTACTTTGGTGACTATCACTACGATTTACATCACACGCATATAATTTAATACGTTCAATAAGGATACATCATGATGAGGATCATTAACTACTTTATAGAGAATAGAAGTCTCAATTATGTGTTGCTCATTTTTATCCTTTTTTTGGGCATCAACGCCTACTACAATATTCCCAAAGAACTTTTTCCAGAAATTGCCTTAGATAAGATTTCCATCAGGGGTGCTTATGCAGGTGCCAGTGCTGACAACCTTGATAAGATGGCAGTGCGTGACATCGAAGATGAACTGGGCAATATACAGGGTATCGAGAAGATTGAGACCGTGATCAAATCAGGTACTTTTTCTATCGTCCTCGATCTCAACGAGGGAGCTGACAAGACAGATGCTCTCAACAAAGCCAAAGATGCCATCGCACGAAGCAGACAATATCTTCCTTCAGATATGATAGAACCTACTGCAGAGTTACTGATGCACAATAGACCGCTGATCAGACTTTCTCTCTCTTCCGAGAATATGACCAAAGGCCAATTGATAGAAACAGCCAAAGAGGTGAAGTCCAAAATTGCCAGAAATCCTTACGTCAGTGAAGTACTGATCTACGGTGATGCAGATCAGGAGGTTTCCGTACAGATCAATGAAGAGGCGGTAAGAGCCTATGGATTGGACCCTGCTACGGTGATCGATGCGATCTCAAAAACCTCTTATATCTATCCCATAGGGGATATCAAACAAAGCGGGAATTATATTTTTCTCTCTACGGTCAATGGTAAAGAGAACAAAGAGGAGTGGGAAGCGGCACTGATCAAAATAGGGGAGAAGCAGATCAGGCTTGGTGATGTCGCTCAGATCGATATCACGTACCCCCAGGATACGACACTGTCGACCTTTAATGGACGAAACAACATTACCCTGGTCATCTCAAAAGGGCCTGAGGGGAATGCGATGCATATTTCCAGGGATCTGCAAACGTTTGCCAAAGAAAAGCTCTCCAAAGAGTTTCCTGGAGTCTATTTTGATTTTTACCAGGACAGTTCCAAGCCGGTCAAAGACAGGCTCGATACGGTAATTTCAAACCTGATGTTCGGATTGATCCTGGTATTCCTCTCAATGGCACTGTTGATCAATGTACGTATCGCATCGATTGTCGTGATGGGTATCCCTATCTCTTTTGCCATAGGGATCATGTTCCTGTACTTTACAGGGTACTCCATCAATATCGTCTCCTTGCTGGGAGGATTGATCGTTATCGGTATCGTTGTCGATGATGCCATTGTGGTTTCTGAGAACATCCAGCGTCATATCAATGAAGGTTTAGCGAAAAAAGAGGCTGTCTATCAGGGGCTCAAAGAGATGGTCCTGCCTGTCACACTGGCAACACTGACGACCATCGCAGCCTTTCTTCCTCTGTTCATGCTAACTGGAGAGATCAAGAACTTTATCATCCTCATTCCTATAACTGTGATCATGATCCTTTTGGGATCTCTCCTTGAAAGTTTTTTCTTTCTGCCCCTGCATGCGGACGAGATCCTCAAAAAGCAGAAGAACTTTATCAATTGGGAACCCCTGCAAAATAGATATGAGGCATTGCTGCATCTTGTGATCCGTTTTAAATATATCTTTTTATTTACCTTTGTCATAGTGATACCTATTTTGACCGTACTCACGATCAAAATGCTCAATTTCCAGTTTTTCCCTAGCTTTGATGGTAACTATCTCTACATCACGGGGAAAAGTAATATGGATACCACCATTGAAGAGACAGACAAGATAGCTAAAGAGTTGGAAAGTTATGTACTGTCAAAAAAAGAGACCTATGCGATCAAATCCACCTCTACCGTTGTAGGATACAGAAGATCACTTGCCGGTGTAGATGAAAATGGAGACAACATGCTCTACATCACGATGGAACTTTATGATATGGAGCCTCAGAGTTTTATCGATGCCTATATCAATCCTATTTTGAATTTTAGTTTTGCCTTCAATGATCCTGAAAAGGTCAGAAAGGAACATACCTATGACCTTGCACAGCAATTGAGAAAAGAGATCGCACCGATGATACAAAAGTACCAGCTTGAAGAGCTTGGCGTGCGTGAAGACAAACCGGGTCTGATCAAAAATGACATACAGATCAACCTTTCAGGCAAAGAGGGTGAAAAGGTCATAGATGCAATGAAAAGAATTGAAGAGAACCTCTCTTCAATTCCCTATGTGAAAGATGTAGGCAACAATGCAGAGCTTGGAAAGATGGAATACAAGTTACGTATCAATGCCTATGGAGAACAACTGGGTATGAGTGAAGTAGGTATAGCACAGACCCTTTCGGGCTATTTCCTTGACAGCCGTAAAGCGATGACCTTTAGTGAGAATGGCGTGATGGAGATCAGAACAAAATCCATCGTGAAGGATTATGAGAAGACGTTAATGAATTTTATGATCCCGACACCTTCGGGAAGCGTTGTAAAATTGACCGATGTTGTGGATATCGAAAAACTGAGAGCGTTTGAAAAGATCGAAAAGAGGGATGGAAATACGGTCAAGTCGGTCTTTGCGAATATCGATAAGAAAAAGACGACGGCGGTAGATGTACTTAAGAAGGTCAGGCCTTTGCTTGATACGATCGAGGATGAAGGGGTTGATGTCAGTCTGTTAGGGGAACAGGAAAAGAACCAGCAATTTAAAACCGATATGATACGCTCTTTGATCATTGCCGTCTTTTTGATCTTGATCACACTCTTGTTTATCTTTCCGAAGATCCGTTATGCCTTGATGGTGATGTCCGTCATACCGTTTAGTCTATTGGGTGCATTACTGGGGCATATGCTGATCGGGATCAACCTTTCCATGCCTTCGGTCATAGGTATGTTGGGGCTCGCCGGGGTTGTGATCAATGATGGTATCATTATGCTTGATTTTCTGCATGGTACGCATAAGGCAGAGACATTCTATGAAAGGGCGAAGTTAAGGCTTCGTCCTATTTTGATCACTTCGATCACAACCTTCCTTGGACTCTTTACCCTGATCTTTTATGCAACAGGACAGGCAGTGATCCTTCAGCCTATCGCTATCTCGATAGGATTTGGTCTTATCTGGGGTACAGTGTTGAACCTCGTTTACCTGCCGTCACTGTATGCGGTGGTCAATAAGATCCAGCCAGGCAGAGAGGCCTAGAGTCTCCCCGGTTCTGATTCTACTTCTGTCTCCTCATTGTCTTCTTTTTTTACTCCATTCTGCTTCACATGCAGATCCAATTGCGGGAAAGGTATCTCAATATGGTGTTTATTGAGCGTCGCATAGATGAATTTTAAAAAATCTGATCTGGTACCTGCAGGTTTCAAGGTTGATTGTCCTCTGACCCAGACAACAAGTTCATAATCTACTGAACTTGATCCCATAGCGGTCATCCAGATGAGTGTGGGATATTTGGCATTCTTTTTCACATAATTGATCGAACTGTTTCTCAGCTCTTCGAGAATTACTTTCTCCACTTTATCGTTACTTGTTCCATACGCCACAGAAAAGGGAATATGTATACGTCTGATATCATTTTCCAACGTCCAGTTGATGACATTGTTTTGAATAAAAGAGGAGTTGGGAATCACGACATCAATATTGTCATTGGTGGTAACGGTGGTTGAACGCATTTTCATATCACTCACCGTACCCCGGATGGTATCTGATATTTCTATATAATCTCCCAAACGGACAGTTCTTTCAAACATCAAGATGATTCCCGCAGCGAGGTTAGAGACGACTGTCTGGAGACCAAAACCAATACCGATAGAGAGTGCCCCAGCAACCAGTCCGAGATTGGATAGATCCAATCCGATACTTTTAAGTGCAACAAGCAAAGTGATGAAGACAAGAATATAGTAGCCGGTATTGGAGATCGCTTTTGCAGATGAAATTGAGATCTTTTCCCGTTTGGTGGCGAGATTCAGGATCTTGCGTTTATAAAATGCAGCGATCATAAATCCAAGAACAATGATCAAAATGACTTTGAGAATATCAAGAATGGAGATACCCTTTTCATTAAATACAAAAAGGGCTTCCGTGAGCTTACTATAGGTGAAATCATAGATACTTTCAGCACTCTGCTCTACATTTGAGAGAGCCACTGCTACATTACCCGCCACGTCCTTGAACACTGTTTTGAGGATCGTGCGTTTGTTTGTATAGTAATTCACGAGATCCGGCGTGAGTACGTGCAACTCTTCTGTATCGGCATTGAAAAGGTCGAGGGCTTTTTGGGTCTCTTTTTTTTGTAGATAGGCCAGAGAAAGCATCAGGGTTTGATCGATCTTTGTGGTAAGGAGACTCATCATATCCATATCGTTGGAGAGAAATTTTTTACTTAATCTATCAGAAATAGTCTCACGAACGATCAATTCACGTTCTTTGGCCAGTTTAAGTGCGACGGCTTCTTGTTCGACAGGAGAAAATTTTGCATTGATCTTTGAGAGCTCTTTTTCAAGCGCCGGAATATCAAAGATGACCTGGTTCAGTTTCTGTTTGAAGCGCTCCTCTCCCTTATTTAACAAAGTCTCATAGGCTTTTATCGTTTCTTCTTGATGGTTTCCTTTCAGTTTATAAAATGCGTATTGCAATTGGTAGAGCAGCAGGTTCTTTTTATCTTCAACGGTAATGTCATTGATACTTTTTTTCAAATAATGCCGTTTAGATTGCATAGCAGCTTGTTCTTGCTTTAATGTATCGATCTTTGCGTACGTCTCGGTAAGTGCATTGAGATAGGACTGATAGTTTTCACTGCTTATATTTGTGTCATCAGGCAACAGTGAATCAGGTAAGGGGTCGACCTGCAGGGTAAAGGAGAGCATGTTTGCAAGCTTCTCAAGGATCATACGCTCTGTGGCGATACGCTCTGTATCTGCTTTGGTCATATTCTGATCTGATTTTTGTTCGGCCTCAATACGTTTTTCAATCTCTTCAAGATAGCTTTTAGTATTGTTGCCGTCATAGAGTTTTGTATCTATTTCAGCTGACCATAAAGAGAGAGATAAAGAGAACAGGAGTAAGAATACTTTCATAAAATGTCACTTTTTTTCCAGATTATAGCATAGATGAGACAGGAAGGTTTATCGAATCAGTTTCTTTTCATAAATGAGAAGTGAAGGGATAAGAGGTGCGCTTTATGATAGTATACTCATATAAAAATATCATCTTTAGGAATGGACATGTATGACATTATCTATATCGGCGGCGGTTTGAACTATGCAGGGGCCATCGTGGCTTCTAAACAGGGGCTTAAAGTGGCTTTGGTTGAAACTTCACTGGCCCACTTGGGCGGAACTTGTCTGCATGAGGGGTGTATCCCCTCCAAAATGTTTTTGCATCATGCTAATACAGTACGTCAAAGCAAAGAGGACGTGTTTAGAAGCGAACTTGTACTTGATATGCCGATATTGACAGCCCAAAAAAGTGAACTCATTGCCAGTGCATCCAAATCGATAAGGGCACAATGTAAAGATGTGGAGCTGATCGAAGGTAAAGGAAGGCTCATTGCACCGCACAAAGTTGAAGTAGAAGGGAAAATCTATGAAGCTGAGCACATTGTCATAGGGACAGGCTCTTCCCCTTTTATACCGGCGGGCATAGCGTATGATGGAAAGGCGATCATCACCAGTAATGAGCTGCTTGATCTGCAGACACTGCCTGAAACTATTGCCATTTACGGCGATGGTGCCATCGGTTTGGAGATGGCAAGTTTTTTTGCATCTGCCGGTGTGGATGTGACACTTATTTCCCGTCATGACAGGCTTTTTGGCCATGCACATCCGCTGATACAGAATGCCATGGCCAAAGAGCTTGAGAGACAGGGGATCATCTATTTGAAAGAGCATGTTATCTCTAAAGCTGAACCTACAGAGAAAGGGGTAGATATCACCTTTGAGAACGGCGCATCAGACATGTATGAACAGATGCTTGTTGCTACGGGGCGTCAGCCAAATACGGATGTGATCGCAACAGATGAGATAGTCGTCAAGAGGGGTATAGAGACAGATGATTTTTTTCAGACAACACTGGAAAAACATTTTGCGATCGGTGACTGTAACGGAAAACTGCAACTGGCCCATGCTGCAAGAGCACAGGCCTTGAACGTGACAAAGCAGATCATGGGCAAACAACCTGGCAAATTGAACCTTGATCATGTGGTAAAGTTTATACACACCTTGCCTATGAGCTATGCAACCGTGGGGCAAAATAGACAGAGACTGGAAGAAAACGGTGTGGAGTTTAAAGAGAGCAGCATCATGCTGAGCCAATTTAAACCTGCTGCATTCCATCAGGCTGGGAATGGCGTATTGATCGTTTATGC
>JBNLDB010000032.1:0-11185 GCA_050304115.1 Sulfurovum sp.
CTTTACCAAGCATTTTGATAAGTGTTGCTTTCAATTTTTCAATATCTGCACCTTTTTTCCCGATAATGATACCAGGTCTAGCAGTCACGATATTTACTCTTAATTTTTTTACTGTTCTTTCGATGATGATGTTAGAAACACCCGCATAGAAAAGTTCTTTTTTAAGGTATTTTCTGATTTTATGATCTTCTGCGATAAATTCAGGTGCTCTACCTTTTGCAGGGAACCATCTTGATTCCCAGTTTCTGTTGATTCCAAGTCTAAGACCTATAGGATTTACTTTTTGACCCATATTATGCGTCCTCCCCAGTTTTTTCAGCTACGCCAACTTCAACAAGAATGTGTGCTGTTGGTTTAATGATTCTAGAAGCTGTACCTCTAGCTCTTGGTCTCCATCTTTTCATTACCGCTGCTTTATCTACTCTACAAGAAGTGATTGTTACTTCTTCAGGTTCAAAGTCACCGTTAGCAACTGCAGATGCGATTACTTTAGAAATGATACCCGCTGCTTTGTTAGGCATAAACTCAAGTGATGCAAGCGCAAGTTCAGCATTCATACCCTGAACTTCTCTGGCGATAAGTCTAGCTTTAGTAGGTGATACTCTTACGAATTTTAATAATGCTCTACTCATAATTATCCTACCTTCTTCTGCACAGAGCCTTTATGGCCCTTAAATGTTCTTGTCGGTGCGAATTCACCCAATTTGTAACCTACGTGGTTTTCAGTTACAAATACTGGTACGAATTGTCTACCATTGTGAACGTTGATTGTTAAACCGATGAACTCAGGGAAGATCACTGATCTTCTTGACCATGTTTTGATTGGTTTATTTGAACCTTCTTCTTTTGCTTTAAGCACTTTTTTCATTAGGTGACCATCGATGAATGGACCTTTTTTTGTCGATCTTGCCATATCTTAGCCCCTTACTTTTTACGCTTAGAGATAATTAACTTATCGCTAGCTTTTTTCTTACGAGTTTTAAACCCTTTAGCCGGAGTACCCCATGGAGATACTGGATGACGTCCTGAGTTTGTTTTACCTTCACCACCACCGTGCGGGTGATCGATAGGGTTCATCGCAGAACCACGTGTTTGTGGTCTGATACCAAGGTGTCTGCTTCTACCAGCTTTACCGATAACGATGTTTGAGAAATCTTCGTTACCAACAGTACCGATAGTAGCAAGACATGCACCTAGTACATATCTCATTTCACCAGATGGAAGTCTTAGTGAAACGTATTTACCATCTCTACCCATGATCTGTGCATAACCACCCGCTGAACGTGCGATCTGACCACCATGACCAGGATTCAATTCGATGTTGTGAACCAATGTACCTACTGGGATGTTCATCAATTTCATTGCATTACCAGTCTTGATATCAAGTCCTGACTCAGCTGACATGATCTTATCACCTACATTCAATCCTTTTGGTTGAAGTACATATCTTCTGTCACCATCAACATACTTGATAAGACAGATTCTACAGTTTCTGTACGGATCGTACTCAACAGTTGCTACTGTACCTTCGATGTTAAATTTATTTCTTTTAAAATCGATGATTCTGTATAGTTTTTTAGCACCTGCTTCTCTGTGACGAGAAGTGATTCTACCGTTACTGTTTCTACCTGCAGATCTCGGAAGATTCTTAAGTAGAGCTCTAACGCTTGCTTTAGCAGTGATATCACCACTGTCAAGGTTAGTCATATAACGACGAGAAGGTGTGGTTGGTTTATATGTTTTAATTGCCATCTTCTATCCTTATACCGCTAAACTTTCGATTTTTGCATCTTCTGGAAGCTTCACATAGAACTTTTTCAAGTCTGGTCTTTTTCCTTCAACGCCTCTAAATCTTTTCACTTTACCGTTCACTCTCATTGAGTTTACGCTAAGTGGATTGATCCCGAAGAACTCTTTAAATACTTCTTTAAGACCATTTTTAGTCATTCTTGGAGTCGTTTGAACTACGATGACACCATCTTCTTGAAGAGCCAAACTCTTCTCTGTATACATAATTGATTTAATATCTGTAATATCTGCCATCTTAAGCCTCTTTCGTCAATTTATCAAATAGTGCTTTTTCAATCACAATTGAGTGATATGCAGCAGCAAGATAAGCATTAAGCTCATTTGATTCAATAAGATATGCGTTCTGAAGATTTCTGAATGCTAAGAAAGTCTTATCATCGATCATCTCTTTTACTACAAGTACATCTCTCTGCCCAAGCCCATTTACGAATGCCATAGCATCTTTTGTTTTACCAGATTCGATCTCAATGTTGTCAACAACAAAAAGTCTCTCATTCGCTGCCATCTCTGCTAGTGCATGGTAAAGCGCAAGTTTCTTTTGTTTTTTGTTCACTTTTTGGTCATAGTTCTTGTTTGTACTTGGACCAAATGCAACACCACCGCCAACAAATACAGGAGATCTTAATGAACCTGCTCTAGCACGTCCGCCACCTTTTTGTGCCCATGGCTTCTTACCACCACCGCTTACAGCAGATCTGTTTTTAGTCTGTGCAGTGTTTGCTCTAAGACCAGCAGCATATGCTTTACAATAGAGGTAAAGGTTATGCGGGTGAACTTCCAAAAAAGACTGTGGAAGGTCTGTTGTTTTAATTACTGTTGTTTTCATTATTTAACTATCCTTACCAATCCTCTAGCCCCATTATGACCAGGAATTGAACCTTTTAATACTAAGATACCGTTTTCAGCATCAAACGACATTACGTCATTTTTAACAGTAACTTGTGTGTTACCATATTGTCCAGGCATTTTTTTACCAGGCATTACACGACCAGGCCACTCTGCGTTACCGATTGAACCGATTCTTCTACCAAATCTGTGTCCGTGTGAACCAGGTCCACCACCGAAACCGTGACGCTTCATACCACCTTGGAAACCTCTACCTTTAGTGTTGATAGATGTTTTAACCACTGCAGTCTCTGCCAATACTGCTGTGCTAAGGTCACCAGTTTCAGTACCTTCAGCAACTTCGATCGTCATAAATTTGTTAAACTCTTTAGAAACACCGTATTTAGTCTGCTGACCTTCAATGCTCTTATTCAGTTTTTTACTTGAGTTATATGCAACAAGTGCTTTACCGTCTTCTCTCACTTCACAAACTTTCGTATCAACGACTTTAAGAAGTGTCACTGGAACAGCTGGTACGTCAACAGTTCTGCTCATACCAATTTTTTCTACAATAAATTCCATTTTCTACTCCTATTTATCCATTGATCTGATTTCAACTTCGATCTCAGGTGCTAGATCCAACTTCATAAGTGAATCGATAGTATCTGAAGTAGCCGAAACGATGTCGATCATTCTTCCGTGAATTCTGATCTCAAATTGCTCACGAGCGTCTTTATTGACGTGTGGTGATTTAAGAACCGTATAACGCTTAAGTTTAGTTGGCATTGGAATTGGCCCTCTAATCTCTGCACCTGTACGTTTAACTGCATCTATAATAGCAGCAACTGATCTGTCTAAAACTCTGTGATCGTAAGCTTTAAGCTTTAATCTAATTTTTTCCATATTTTACCTTTAAAAGAACTCGTTAGTACGTGCCTAAACACAGGGGTTCAACCCTCTAACATAAATTTAGGAACGCGAATTATACCCAAAGTTTTTGAAAGGTGCAATACTTTTTAGTCTAAAAACGCTACAATGTTGAAAAATATTTCCTTATAAAAAGGAAACTATAGGGTGGGACGGGTCATGGAATTACTCGAATATTTTCAAAATCAGCGTTATACCCCTGTAAATTATGTTCCAAGAAAATGCCAATTGCCTCTCAAAGGTGACTTTAATCTCTTTGGTGCACGTGGTGCAGGGAAAACCACCATGATCCTTGACCTGATGCAAGAGGAGAATGAAGAGACATCACTCTATATCGATCTGGAAGATCCCAATTTGATATTCAACAGACTCACCACCCTCTCTCTTCAGCACTATATAGACCATGAGGGTATCACCCTGCTTATACTTGACCATTACACACAAGACTACCTTCCCACTTTTCCCAATGTGGAAAGGCTCATTATCCTTTCACGCATATCTCTTCAGCATAAAGACCTCATCCCCGTCGAACTTTTCCCCTTAGACTATGAAGAGTTCCTTGCCTTTGAGAGTACCACTGCCCAAACCAGCGGCTTTAACCACTTCCTGCGTTCCGGTACCCTCCCCATGATCGCAAGGTCACAAAAAACCAATACACTGGTGATGAAAAACTTTTTTAAAAGTGCTTTCGATGAGAGTGAACAGAAACTGCTTCTTGTGCTCGCACAACACCATACAAAACACCTGACTACCCATCAGATCTATACCTTTGCAAAAGAGAAGTTTAAAGTTTCAAAAGACTGGCTCTACAAAACAATGAAACTCTTTACTCAGGAGAAACTCGTTCTGTTCATCGAAGACCGATATCAAAAATCAGGGAAAAAGATGCTGCTTTTTGACTTTGCCTTTGCGAAGTACCTTACCCTCGGACAACCCTTCATCCTGCAGTTTGACACGATGATCGCCCTGGCACTTGTCAAGCATGGGATTGAGGTACAGACACTTGGGATACACGGGTATGTGACAAAGAATGATGAACTTATCATCCCTGCCCCTTTTGAGAGCGAAGAGAGTCTCTGGGTCAAATCCCAAGGGAAGTTCTCTCTCTACAAAAAGTACGGGATCAAAAAGGTGACCATTGTCACTGTAGCCAATACCTACGAATACCACATAGAAAAACTCTACTTTGAAGCGATCCCTTTTAATGAATGGAGTGTCATCAATGCTGAAGAATAAACGCCTAACTATAAGCTTGCTTTAGCTAAAATTCCGATGCCTCTTTTCAGACCTGTGCAACGGAACTGAAAGACAACGGGTCAGGACGGGAACGTAGCAGCCCACCTTTCTTTACTGTGTGCCGCAGGGACCTGGGGAGAGGTACTAGCTTCTTTTACATACAATGATCTCCATTCAGCATAAAACGAAACCAATTGTTTTAGTCGGATGAATGAACCATGAGACTTGTAACAGTGTAAATAATGATAGAGAGGTGGCCGAGTGGTCGAAGGCGCACGACTGGAACTCGTGTATGGGGCAACTCATCGAGGGTTCGAATCCCTTCCTCTCTGCCATACATTCAATATATAGAAAATTCATGCTTATAGTTTATATCCACTCACACTTTTCTTCACTGTTGCGACTTTGCTTTTTAACATACACTGTATTATAATATATCATAATATTGGGATACAGAAAAAACATCGATGAAAAGTTTTAATACCTATTACATAAACAGAGAACAGTTAGAATCGTTTATCCGAGATAAAAGTATTTATAATTCTCCCTCTCTTTTGATCCAAGTCTATTCTGCCATTGTCGATAAAGCATTCATATCTACCCTAGTATCTGAGCTCGTACACTTTTTGCCTGATGCGGTCATTATAGGGGCTACGACCGATGGTGAAATCATGGATGGGAAAGTCTCTTCAGGGAAAGTCGTTCTTAGTTTCACTCAGTTTGAGAATACCACACTTAAAACGGCATCTTTTGAACACAAGGTCAATGGCTATTATAGTGGGCAAAGTCTGGCAAAGGAATTGATTTCAGATGATACAAAGATGCTCATTGCATTTACAGATGGTCTGTATACCAATGGAGAAGAGTTCCTCAATGGTATCACTTCCATCAATGACAAGGTCATAGTTACAGGAGGTCATGCAGGGGACAATGGTCACTTTTCACAAACCTATGTCTTCTCCAAGGATCATCTCTTTTCCAAAGGTGCGGTAGGGGTTACCCTGAACAGCAAACACTTGCATGTATATACAGACTATAGTTTCAACTGGCATCCTATCGGTAATGAACTGACCATTACCAAAGCAGAAGGCAATCGTGTCTACACCATCAATGGAAGAAGTGCTGTAGAGACCTATGCCTATTATCTGGGAAAAGATATCGCCAAAGGTCTGCCAAGTATCGGGGTTGAATTTCCCCTGATCGTCAACCGTAACGGTATAATGATGTCACGGGCAAGCATCGCAAAAGAGGATGATGGATCATTGATCGTCGGAGGTAATTTATACACAGGGGAAAAAGTACGTATCGGCTATGGAAATGCCAAAGAGATCTTACGAAAGTCACAAGTGATCCTCAACAGTACGGCTAAAAAGCCTTCTGAAAGTATTTTTATCTATTCCTGTATGACCCGCAGACACTTTATGGGAGACGAAGTCGAGTCTGAAGTTTTACCCCTTCAGCAGATCGCCCCTGTATCGGGTTTTTTCACTTACGGAGAGTTTTTTAGTGTAGATCAAAAAAACCTCTTTAATCAAACCATGACCCTGGTCTCATTGAGCGAGAGTGATGAGATACATCAAACTGCTCTGGAGAATCAACCACAACAAGTGGATATCAATACGACTTCCATAGAAGCGTTGATCCACCTGATCAATATTACCAGTGAAGAAGCCCAGGAGCAAACCCGAGCACTCCAACAGAGCTATCAAACCAATCAGGAGCTTAAAGAACGTATGGAGTTGGCACTTATGGGGAGCAATGACGGGGTTTGGGATTGGGATATTCTTGAGAACAGTGTCTACTTTTCCCCTCGTTGGAAAGAGATCATTGGGTATACCGATAAAGAGCTACCCAATGAAGTGTCAACCTGGAGTGATCGTATTCACCCCGATGATGTGGAACAAGCCTGGACAGATGTCTATAAAAATGTCAATGGGGAAACAGACTATTATGAAAATATTCATAGACTCAAACATAAAGATGGACATTGGGTCTGGATCCATGACCGAGGGAAAGTCCAGTTTGATGCACAGGGTAAGGCTGTTCGTATGATAGGTACCCATACAGATATTACAGAACAAAAAGAAAAAGAACTTCAATTATTACATCAGGCACAGATGATCCAGCAGACGCATGAAGCGATCAATACAACAGACTTGCATGGCTACATTAACGGGTGGAATAAAGGATCTGAACTGCTCTTTGGCTATAAAGCTGAGGAAGTGATGGGCAAACACATATCTCTGTTGTTCCCAGAAGAGTCGTATGAAACATTTGTCGAGAATATCCCTGAACTGATGAAGAAGGAAGAGTACCGTACGACTTTAAGACTCATGAAAAAATCCCATGCGAAGGTTCTTATAGACCTCTCCCTTTCTCTTCTTAAGGATAATACCGGTTCCAATATAGGTATTGTAGGTTATCTGCGTGATATCACGGAGCGTAGAAAAACGGAAGAAGCATTGCAGCATCAGGCACACCATGATGCCCTTACAGGTCTTCCAAACCGCGTATTGTTGATGGACCGGCTGGAACAAGGGATCCAAAAAGCCAAACGTCACAAAGAGGGGCTGGCAGTCTTTTTTATTGATCTGGACAAATTCAAACATATCAATGATTCACTGGGGCATGGCGTGGGGGACAGGGTTTTAAAGATCATCGCAAAACGCCTTCAGGAGATCATTCGACATGAAGATACCTTGGCCCGTTTGAGTGGTGATGAATTTACCATTATTATGGAGGACCTAAGACATCCCGAAGATGCTACCCTGTTAGGAGAAAAAATTCTCAAAACATTGTCCGAGGCTATCGTGATGAATGAGCAGAAACTGTATGTGTCAGGCAGTGTGGGCATCAGTTTTTATCCGCAGGATGCCACAGATGCCCACTCTCTTCTTAAATATGCCGATACCGCCATGTATAGGGCAAAAGAAGAGGGACGAAACAATTACCAGTTCTACGCGCCGGAGATGACCGAACTCGCCCTGAAACGCATACAGATGCAAACGAGTCTACGGCAGGCCATCGATAATGAAGAGTTTATTATTCACTACCAACCACAGATCAAGACATCCAAGAATGCATTGATAGGCGTAGAGGTTCTTATACGGTGGGAGCATCCGACCATAGGGCTTCTTATGCCTGATGATTTTATACCTCTGGCGGAAGAGAGCGGTATGATAGCTGAGATCGATCAGTGGGTCATGGAAACCGCTATGAGGCAGATCTCTCTATGGTATAAAGAGGGGTTGAGCCCTGGAGTACTTGGCTTGAACATCTCTATCATGCAGTTGGATAGGATCAATTTTCTCCAACAGATCGAAGCGTCTCTTCAAAACAATGATTTTGATCCAACGTGGCTGGAACTGGAGATCACGGAAAGCCAGATGATGAAGAGACCTGAAGAGGCCATTACAAAACTGCATCAGATCCATGCTTTGGGTATAGGGATCTCTATTGATGATTTTGGCACAGGATACTCCTCTCTGTCTCTTTTGAAACGTTTACCGATCAATAGGCTTAAAATCGACCGTTCGTTTATCAAAGATATCCCAAACGATGAAGAGGATGTTGCTATTGTGACAGCTATTATTGCACTTGCAAAAAGTCTTAACCTTGATCTTATCGCTGAAGGGGTAGAGACTTCTGAACAAAAGAACTTCCTGATCGAGCGTGGATGTACCAATATCCAAGGCCACTATTTCAGTCATCCTCTCACAACAGAAGAGATGCATACCATGCTTTTAAAACATCAAGAGTGATTTTCTTCTCTTTAAAAGCTCTCATCATACTCAAGCAAAAAAAGGCAATTTATAGTATACTCATAACACTATTTTATCTATCAAGGTTGACCATGAAAAAGTTATCTTTAGTTCTTACTGTTTTTGCACTTCTTCTCCTCAATGCCTGCCAGGAGCCGGGTCTTTCAGGAGGAAAAGTACAAAAAGAATACTATACAGGCGGGCAGATACGCTCTGAATTTATTATGGAGGATAACACGGGTCAGAATGGTGTACGTAAAGAGTATGGCTATGATGGACATGTCCTTGCCGTTGTACATATACGCAATGGTGTACCGCATGGCCTTGCAACAGGGTATGACCCAAAAGGCCGCGTACTTTCAAAAGTCAATTATATCAATGGGAAAAAAGATGGTCTCTATGAAGCATACTATCCAAATGGTGATGTGATGGTATCATATACCTACGTGAATGGCGTAAAAGATGGTCCGGCCCAAACCTATAGCAAGGATGGCTCGATTTACAGAAGGGTCATCTATAAAAACGATAAAATCGTTAATTAATCCTGTGATATGAGCCTTTTACCACACTATACGCATATCATTAACCCTAAACTCAAACATATTTATCTTAGCTTTGATAACGAGGGAAACCTCGTGATCAAATCTCCTAAAGTCACCCAACAAAAAATAGAGCAGCTTTTGCTCAAAAAGTCCTCCTGGATCAATCATGCCAGAAAGAAGATACAGCAGAAGAAAGGGAAACCCTTAGACTTTTCCAGTGACTTGGAGTTGTATTTCATGGGGGAAGTCTATCCTCTGACACTGCTACAACACAGCAAGAAAAGAACACGTCTTGATTTTGATGGTGAAGTCTTCAGACTCTTCTACCATACCTACGATGAAACACTGTTTCAAACACATCTCGATAGATTCTACAAAACAGAGGCACAGAAGCATATTCCCGAGCTTGTAGCATTCTGGGCGAAAAAAATGCGCCTTGCTCCCACCCAGGTACGATTTCGAAAAACAAAACGGCAATGGGGAAGCTGCAGCGGGAAGAACGTTCTAAGTTTTAACACGATGATGATGAAGCTTCCGCACGATGTGATACAATACATCATCGTGCACGAACTGGCACATATCAAGCACAAGCACCATCAAAAAGCTTTTTGGCAGCTGGTTGAAGCGTATCTACCTGATTATAAAGAACAGGTCGCTGAACTCAAAAATTATATGACATAAGGAGTCTACTATCGATTCATTTTATCTTCTCGCATTTATGCTAATCATCCTTTTGGGGTCCGTATTGGTCTATATCTTCTATCTGAAAGAAAAAAAAGAACAGCTCGATGCCATCAAACGGGGTTTTTGTCCCAAGTGCCATCGCAAAAGTATTGAACTGACAGATCAAAGGTCAGGTGGCTGTTCGGGGCCAAAACTGCTCTCTTTTGAGTGTCTGGAGTGTGGCTATGCCAACAGTTTTGCTGTAGAAAACAGTGATAGTTGCGGTACAGGTGGCTGTCATTGATCTTTTCCTACTTGACACCTAAGTCTTTTCATGTTATAACACGCTGCAAAAACACTTATTATCTATAACAAAGGCATTTTATGAATTTCAGCAGCTCCTCGTTAGATTTCTCTATACTCCCTTACCAGGAAGGGGTGAATCCTCCTGTCACCAAACCCAACCCGGAATTTTTAACAGACATAGGCGAAGAAGGGATGCGTGCCTTACTCGATAGATTTTATATGGGTCTTTTCGAAAGCCCGATCAAAGATCTATTTCCTGATGACATAGAAGAGATGAAAAAAGCCGCACAGCACTCGGCAGACTTTTTCATTCAGATCTGTGGAGGGCCTACCTACTTTAACCAGAACCGCGGTGCCCCGCAAATGAGAGGGAGACATGCCCCTTTCGCGATCACCCCTAATGCAAGACTGCACTGGCTTGTCACTTTTGAAGAGGCACTGCAGCCGATCATAGAGCAGAAGTTAAGCTCCGAAGAGAATATACAAAGCTTTTGGAACTACATCAATGTCTTTTCACTCTGGATGATCAATACGCGTGACTAAAACCGCTTGATCCTTCTATGACAATAAGGTGTTGAACCTTTGCGTTCATAGTAGTCCTGATGGTATGTTTCAGCAGGGTAAAATGGTGCTTTAGGCAGTACCTTCGTAGCTATCTTCAACCCTTTCTGTTCCAAGATACCGATCAGCCTCTCGATCGTTTTACGCTCTTCTGTGTTACTAACAAAAACAGCAGAGAGATACTGGCTTCCGATGTCAGGTCCCTGCCCATCCGCCTGTGTAGGGTCATGGATCTCAAAAAACGTTTTTGCCAGTGTTTCATAAGAGACTTTAGCAGGATCATATACCACCTCAACAGTTTCTAAGTGACCGGTATCTTTACGTACGACATCATAATAGCCTGGATCTTTCATATGGCCTCCCATAAAACCGGAGGTCACCTCTTTTACCCCGTCGATCTTTTCAAGATAATACTCCACACCCCAAAAACATCCACCGGCAAAATAGGCTTTTTTTAATGCAGGCGTCTGTGCTTTCTTTTTTTCAAAATTGAGAGAAACGGAGTTGACACAATGACGTACATTTTTAGCCGTATACCCTTCCCCTTTAAAGACA
>JBNLDB010000033.1:0-10961 GCA_050304115.1 Sulfurovum sp.
CAAAAGGGACATCCTTGAGCAGGTCAAGTCTATGCAGTCCTATATAGGCAAGTATGATCGCGTCATACTGTCCCTCTTTGAGCTTTCTTAGTCTTGTGTTCACATTTCCCCTGAGTTCTTTTACTTTAAGGTCCGGACGCTTTTCAAGAAGCTGCATACGTCTTCTTAAGCTTGTGGTTCCTACCACTGCACCTTGAGGAAGTTCATCCAGACTTTTGTAAGTATGCGAGAGTAGCACATCACTCTGGTCTTGGCGTTCTGTAATGGCACAAAGCTCCAAACCCTCTGGAATATAGGTAGGGACATCTTTGAGAGAATGCACTGCAAGGTCTGCATTCCCTTCAAGCATCTCATCTTCAAGCTCTTTGGTGAAATGCCCTTTCCCCCCTATGAGCGCAAGCGGTTTGTCCAGTATCTTGTCACCCTTCGAGGTAATTTTATTCAGTTCCACTGTGATCTCTGGAAAGGATGTTTCGATTCTCTCTTTAATGTGATATGCCTGCCAAAGTGCAAGAGCACTTGCTCTTGTTGCGATAATTAATTTTTCCACTGTTACCCTTGTCTATCTCTGCATAAGGCAAAACCTTATGTATACATCAACTCAATTATTTTATGAGCTTTTTATGCCCGTTACGCATTTTATCCCACTCACCATCTATATAGATCGTAGGTGTACCTGTGACCATCATTTTACTTGATGCCATTTCATCTGCCTGCATGGCTGCTTTGACCTCTTTTGCATCGACCTGTGCTGCAGTCACGCTGTAGCCGGTATGGCTTTTCACTGCCGCAAGTATCTTCGTCATGTCTGTCTCTCTTGGATCGATCTTAAGTGAATACATTTTTTCAACCACATCTGTTTTCCCTTCATGTTGTGCCACATGCATCACACGGGTCAGTACATCTGATACAGGATGGATACGAAGCAGTGGCAAGTGGTAATAATAGACTGCAATTTTTGTCGGGTTCTCTTTAGATAATTTAAATATCTCCGGTACTACTTCTTGACAGAACGGACACTGCGGGTCAGAGAAAACAAGTATCTTATGCTCTGCATCCTTATTGCCAAACAGCAGGTGTGCATCATCATAATAGCTCTGAGGAACACTAGGCTTGGTCTCATCTCTATAATCATTTCCTGTTTTTAGGTTTACTAAGTGTCCTGTGATGAGTCCATCCTTCACAAACATCATCTCTGGTGCATGTATCTCTTTTTTCTGATACTCCAGGTCCATGGTCGTTAACAGGATCGTCCATCCCGGTAATCTTTTATCTGTTTTAGACTCAAGAATAGTGACCCCGTTGACTTTCACCTGTGGGTTTTTCACCACAGATCTCTTCACATATTTAACTAATTGTTTGTTATCTGGCTGTACATTGGCACTAAGAGTCACGCTTGCTAGAACTGTGCTCATCAATAATTTCGACATCAATGACATCATTATCTCCTTGTTTTGTAAAATGTGTTGTTCTTTCGGGGGTTATTTTAGCAATAAATTGTAAATAAAGTGAGTAAAAAAATGCAATGACACCCAAAAGGTCACTGAATACTCCCGGAATGATCAGCAGTATCGCAGCGATAAAATAGGACATACTTGCATTCTGGAATCTTCTGATATCAAGTTTCCCCTGTCTCATTGACTGCATATTGCCCATCATTGTTTGTGAAGATCTTTGTAAAAGCATCATCCCTAGAGCAAAGCTAAGTACGATCCATACCACAGACCAGAAGAAACCTATGGTCTCTCCTGTCTTGAGCGAAAGATACAGTTCAATGAGCGCAAAAGGAATGATCAGAAATATCATATTAAAATCTTTCAGCCAAAAGATCGGCTATGGTATCTACTGAGACTTCTTCTTTGACCATACCGTCTCTGGTCATGAACTCTACGGTACCCTCTGCCAGTTTCTTTCCTATGATCACGGCATGCGGTACACCGATAAGCTCATAGTCTTTTATCTTGGCACCGAATCTGTCTTTTCTATCATCAAGCAGCACGTCCACACCTCTGCCCAACATCGCTTCATAGAGTTTTTCACCTAAAGCGACCTGTGCATCATCTTTGATATTGGAAACGATGATCTGCAGATCGAACGGCGCAGACTCTTTTGTCCAGATACACCCTTTATCATCATGGTTCTGTTCGATGATCGCTGCGAGCAAACGGCTCACACCGATACCATAGGTTCCCATGACCATAGGCTGGGACTTCCCGTTCTCATCCAAGAAATTTGCAGCTAACGGTTCAGAATAGCGTGTGCCCAGTTGGAAGATGTGCCCAGCTTCAATCCCTTTGGTATAGCGCAGTGAACCTCCGCAAGAAGCACAAGTATCTCCCTCTTGCACTGCTGATATATCGGCATAGATCTTTTCCTCTGCACTTAAAGTATCTATTCCTTCTAACGCAGCATCTACCACCAGTGTCTCTATCGCTGCTTCCTCTTCGCATTCAACAAGATCATTGGCATTGACTGCATTACATGCTTTCACATCTTGAAGTTCTACGGATGCAGGGAGAGCAAAATGTACGACTTTACTGACACCTTCATCATAGAGTGCTTTCATCGCGATCACTTTGATCTCTGTGGAGGCATCATAGGCTTTCGGTCTGGCTACAGCAGCTTCAATGTTAGCGCCATAATCGCAGCTATCACATACTACTATCGTATCTTCACCGGAGTCAGCCAGTACCATGAACTCTTTACTTCCAGATCCCCCGATCGCCCCGGAATCTGCATCTACGACCCGGAACTCCAGTCCAAGGCGTGTGAATATCTTTTTATACGTCTCTTCCATCAATGCAAACTCTCTTTGCATATCTTCTGTAGAAGTATGAAAACTATAGGCATCTTTCATCAAAAATTCACGTCCGCGCATTAGACCGAATCGTGGTCTGATCTCATCACGGAACTTGAGGTTGATCTGATAGACATTCAAAGGAAGCTGTTTATAGCTTTTTACTGTCTGTCTCACCAGGTTCACCATCATCTCTTCATGGGTCGGTCCTAAAATAAAGTCATTCTCCTTACGGTCTTTGAAACGTAGGAGCTCCTTACCATACTTCTCTAAACGGCCGCTCTCTTCCCAGAGTGCTGCAGGTGTTACAAAAGAGAGACTCACTTCCTGGCAGCCTGCTTTATCCAATTCCTCTTTCACTACTGCATGTACTTTATCCAATATCTTTTTGCCTAAAGGCAGAAAATTGTAAAGTCCGCTTCCCCCCACCGACTGAATAAATCCACCTCTGATAAGATAGATATGACTTGCCAATGTTGCATCATTGGGTGTCTCTTTGGTTGTAGGGATTAATAATCTTGAAAATCTCACGCGTTGTATCCTTTTGTATGATGGTCATTTTTATACTGTTTCAGGTCAATATTCTCTGTGTCTATATTGAACATTTTTTTGATCGATTCTATGCAGTTCGCATTTTTCTTCTCGGTTGAAGAGTGTCTCAGGTTCTGTGTCGGTGCATGTAAAAAACGTTTGAACATCTGCTCGGCCATTTTGCGCATATTGACTTCAGCGTCTGCAGGTACAAAACCTTTTTTTAGGGCCCTTTTCATTTCAGCATCTATAGCTTCATTGACCTGTTCTCTCATCTCTTTGATCACCGGTTCAATAGAGAGGGCTCTAAGCCATGCATAAAACTCTTCTTTATATCTCTCAACGATCTCTGCTGCTCTTACCGCTTGTTCTTCACGCAACGCATGATTATCTTGAGAGATGGTACGAAGATCATCGATACGGAAAAGTTGTAATTTCTCCAACGTCATATCTTCGATATCTCTAGGGATTGCCATGTCAAACCAGAGTCTTGGCAAAGCTTCATTCTCTATAAGGTCTTGGGTAATGATCGGCTCCCTGGCAGATGTAGCGGTAAAAAGCAGACGATAACGGTTCAAGTACTTTGGAAGTTTTTCCATCGTCGCTGCTTTTACATTTTCACCCAAGGTCTCTGCCACTCTTTCAACCTTCTGCTGGTCTCTTCCCAGCATCACCACATCACACCCTGCTCTAAGCAGATGTTTTGTGGCCAAGACACCCATCTCACCTGCACCGACTACCACAGCTGTCGTCCCTGCCATACTGTCACCCAACAGTTTATGTGCCTGTGCCACGGCAACTGAAGCGATCGAAATAGGATTTTGAGAGATATTCGTTACATTGCGTACTTCTGCCGCACACTTCACGGCATAAGAGATGATACGATTGAGTTTGCGTCCGGCTGTACCATTTTGATGAGAAAGCATAAATGCCTCTTTCACCTGTCCTGTGATCTGTGATTCACCTATGACCAGAGAATCCAGTGAAGCAACCACAGAAAAAATATGCTGTACCGCCTCTTCATCATCGTAACGTACCCCTGCGGATTTAATCTCGTAAAAGTTCAGTTCGCTTTTTTGACTCATCAGTCCCAGGATTGTATGATAACTTGAAAAATTGTCACGTGTTGCCAATATGATCTCAACACGGTTGCAGGTAGAAACAATGAATGCTTCATGAATGAACTCAAATTCGACCAGCTGATTGAGCATTTCAATTTTTTCTTCATCATTGGCAAATGCCAACTTCTCTCTCATACCCTGATCACAGTTTTTATGGGAAAAACTCATCACTTGGTAATACATTAAAAATCCCTTTCTATCATCTGCATAGCGATATTGGAGAGTGCATCTTCGCCTTTCTCATTCATGAGTGTGATCGCTTCTTCTATCAGTAGCTTGGCTTCCTGATAACTTTTTTGTATCACTTGGTGTTCCTGCATTTTCGTCTTTATCCAGAGCTGTTCTTCTTCTGAGAGCTTTTTTGCATGCAGGGATCTGAGCTTCTCTTTTTCCTCACTCTCTAACACTTCATACAGATAGATATATGGCAGTGTGGTCTTACCCTCTTCAAAGTCATGTAAAGCGGGTTTACCCAAAGTAGCACTGTCTGAAGTAATATCAAGCAGGTCATCTATCATTTGAAAGGCAATACCCAGGTTTCTACCGTATCTCATATAGGCTTCTTTGGACTTACCGGCCAACAGAGCAGCAGCACCGGCACTTGCTTCCATCAGAGAAGCCGTTTTTTGGTAGATCATTTCAATATAGACCTCTTTGTCCAAATTGAATGTTTTTGAGAGTGAAACATCTTTCAGTTCTCCAAGACTGAGCTGAACAACAGCATGTGAGATCATCTTTGCCACATCCGTACCGATATGACTTAACTCCAGGAACCCTTTTGAGTAAAGTACATCACCCAGCATGATGGCCGCTTTATTGCCGTAAAGTGCATTGAGAGAGGGCTTAGAACGTCTGGTATAGGCATCATCTATCACATCATCGTGTAAAAGACTTGCCGCATGGATCATCTCAACAACAGCAGCAGTTTTCACAACAGCAATGCTATTTCCTGCGATTTTCAAAATGAGCTTTGCACGCAGTCTTTTTCCATGAGGCAATTGAGCATAAAGTCCACTTACCTCTTTATCATTCAGATCAGCTATAAATTGTTCTATTTTTCTCTCAACAGCACTTAGCACTATACCGGTCCTTATTTACCATGAGTCGCAATGGATGCTGCTCACGGTTCTATCCTAATTTATATATAAAAGTCAATAATTATAGCCAAATAATGTTAATCTTTTTGAACGGCCTATTTTACCCGATAGATCACGGCATACATCAAAGGCACATAGTAGAGATTCAACACAGTCGCCCAAGCGATACCAAAACCTAATGAGATCGCCATAGGCTGAAGTATCAGTGCCTGTCCCGAAGCAAAGAACATCAAAGAGGATAAACCCAGTACCGTGGTCACAGAGGTAAGCAGGATAGGACGGAGCCTCATCCCTGCTTTTTCCAGTATCCGGTCATAATCATTACTCCCTTTGATGAAGTCGAGCATGATCAGTCCATCATTGACCACAACGCCGGCAAGTCCTATGACTCCCATCATACCCGGCATTGTCATATTGACCCCCATGAGTTTTGTTCCAACCAAGGCACCAAACAGAGAAAGTGGTATCGTTGATAGTATGATCAAAGGTAAGACCAATGAGTTGAACATCCAGACCAAAGTGATAAAGATCAGGAATAGAGCGATCATTAACGCCTGTCCAAGCTCTTTTTTCAACTTTGCATTCTCCTTTTCTTCCCCTTTGATAATGATCTTGACCCCCTCTTGTTGTATCTCATCCAAAAGCGGTTTTACCTGCTGCATGACCTCAACGGGAGTAATGACCTTCTTTTCCACCCTTGCATAGAGTGAACGTACTTTTTCACCATCCTCTTTAAATATCTTGACAAAGCTTTTTTGATAGGTAAAATCGCAAATGTCTGAAAGCCGTACCACTTGCTGCCCATCCGGGGTTGTCAGTTGAAAGTTTCTTATTGCGGATGCATCCTCTTTATAGACATCTTCTATCTTGACTCTGACCAAGCCTTCTTTGTTGAACATTTTTGCATACTCTGCCTTCAAAAATGCACCCTTCAATACAGAGGTCACATACCCTTCACTGAAACCTAACTGCTGCCCGTATTCATTGACACGCAGCTTAAGTTCACGCTCACCCTCATTGGCGTTGTCTGCAATGTCTTCTACTCCCTTAATACTGTCGAGCTTCGCTTCTACGCGTTTCATTGCAGCCAACATTTTGTCTCTATCAGGATGTTCAAAACCGATCTCTATATCATTACTAACGATACCTGCCTGCTGTACATAGACATTGAACTCTTCATAGAGCTTTTCCTCATGGAGTCTTTGGGCTTTGAATTTAGGAACAATACGTTCCTGTATCTCTTTGGCGATCTCTTGTGAGATCCTCTCCCTTATCATATCACTGCCATCATACTCTAAAGAAAATATCGGGTTGATATACTTGTCAAAAAAGTTTTCAGGTGCCTTTTCATGTAGATTGATAAAGATCTGGAAAAGGTTCTCTCCTAATTCAAAACTTTGATCTTTATTGAACTTGAATCCTATCACAGAAGTGACCGAATCCATCTCATTTTCATCCAGTATCTCCAGCAGTGCTTCTTCTATCTGCGTGACATAGACTTCCGTATCCTGCAGATCGTTGTTGATATTTACTTTTCCGTTCAAGTAGACCTGCTGTGCATCGAATTCAGGGAAAAGCTGAAACTTAGTGATCTTTACCATGCCTAAAGTACCCAATAGAATAAGTGTCACTATAACAGCAAGGGAACTTTTTTTGTACTGTAAAAGTTTTTCAAGAAATCCTTGATACCATGCTACCCACCCTTTCCAAAAGCTTTCATCCTGTTTCTCTTTTTTAAAGGTCCCCATAGCAAAGAACTCTTTGGAATGCAGCGGCAAAAAGTAAAATGCCTCAAACAAGGAGGAGAGTAATAGTACCGATATCATCACAGGAAGCACCTGCATGAACATCCCCATTTTTCCGCTCATGATCAATAGCGGTAAAAAGGCAAAGACCGTTGTCAGTGTTGCCGTCAGTACAGCAGGGAACATCTCTAGTGCACCTTCTATAGCCGCATCTCTCGGTGCCTTTCCCATCTCCATATGCCTGTAGATATTCTCCGCTACCACAATGGCTTCATCGACCAGCATACCAAGGGCAATGAGTGCCCCGAGCAGTGTCAGCATATTCAAACTGTAACCTATCATCTCCATCACGATAAGCGTGATGATGAAACTGGCCGGTATCCCTATACCGACCACCCATGCGATCCTCATGTTGACAGAGAGGAAAAGGGCCATAAAGACCAGGATAAGCCCGAACAGAATGTTTGACGAAACAAGGTTCAAACGGTTCTTGACCCAAATAGAAGTATCTGTATAAGCTTCAAATCTCACATCTTCATATTTTTCATTGAATGCTGCAAGTATTTTACGTATCTCTTTACTCAGGGCAATGGCATTCCCCTCTTTACTTTTATTGATATTCAATGAGATATTCTGCTTGCCGTTGTAGTGTGATATCTGGGTTGGATCCCCCAGGCCATAATAAACCTCAGCCACATCCTTCAGACGAAAACTTTTTCCACCTACACTCAATAGCGTCTCTCCTAACGCCTCTGCACTTTTTTCACCATTAATTGTAGAGATATAAAGGTGGTCACCCTGACCGTCAAGTGTTCCTGCAGGGAAAATACTCGATAGTGTTGAAATGGCCGAATAGACCCCGGATTTATCCAGCCCGTATGCATCGAGCTTTTTTTGATCCAATGTAATGATCACCTCTTCGTCCGTGTCTCCCCGTATCTCTATACTGCTCAGGTCATGGATCAATGCCAATTTGCTCTTCAGCGCATCTGCCGCATCGATCAATACTTTTTTCTCCACATCGCCTGAAACGGCTACAAGCAGAAGCGGATATTCATGTACCACGATACGTGCGATGGGCTCATCCATATCGGCAGGAAGGTCACGTCTTGTTTTTGAGATAATATCTTTCACATCAGAAAGGACCAGCTGGGTATCACTGCCGGGTTTGATATCGGCATTGATACTGAAACTTCCATTTTGTATACTGGTATAAAGGGTATCTATCTCAGGAAGACTTTTGAGTTCATCCTCTATGCTTGTGACAACCATTTTGTCCAACACATCAGCACTTGTACCGACATATCCACCCTGGACCGATATCTGATCAAGTGTGGAAGGAGGGAATATCTCTTTGGCAATATTCTGATAGGCAAAAACAGAGAGCACCAACATGAAAACCATCAAAATATGGTTAATAATGGGCTTATCTACTGCAAAACGTATAAAACTATGTATCATATTAGGTTAATCTCATCGTCAATTGTCCTGTATGACAAAAATGGTATCTGTGACTCTGTTCTTAAACTTTAATGCCTCTACACTCTGTTTAAGCATGACATTTTCTGCTTTAAGTACTGAAACCTCACGTGTCATTTTATTCACAACCTTACTCTCATAATAGATCTGATTGCTCAAGTAGATCTTGATACTTGTCAAGATCAGTACAATGGCTACAGACATCAATATTACCATTGCCATACCAAAAGTAATTCCGTTAGGCTTCAGGTTTTTCTTTTTACTTGTCATCAACACTGTCTTTTGTAAATCTGAAACTTCTCAGTTTTGCAGATCTGCTTCGAGGATTTATTTTAAGTTCTTCTTTGCTTGCTGTCACAGGCTTGGAAGAGAATGCTTTACCTAAAGCATGGTTTTTACCACAGGTACAGCGCATTGCCTGAGGATCACAAATACAATTTTGTGCCCATTTTTTAAAACGGTTCTTCACCAGACGGTCCTCCAAAGAGTGAAAAGAGATGAGAGAAACCACTTCCCCCTTCACATGCTTTTGTTCCAAAGCATCCAGCAATCCTTCTATTTCGCCCAATTCATTGTTGACCTCTATACGGATCGCCTGGAACATCAAAGTTGCAGGGTGTATCTTTCCTCCTGCAGGGATCACGGTTTTTGCGATCTCACTTAACGCTTTAGCGGAATTGATCGGTGCCTGTGCCCTTGCCTCCACCACCGCAGATGCCAACTTTTTAAATGAACGTATCTCACCATAGACATCAAAGATATATTCGAGTTTTTCTTTAGGGTACGCATTGACCACTTCATAGGCTGAGAGCGGTGAGGATGGATCCATACGCATATCCAGTGTTTCAGAAGTAAAAGAAAAACCTCTCTCTTCTTTGTCCAGTTGTAAAGAGGAGACACCAAAATCTGCCAAGACTGCTACTATCGGACTCTCCTGCAAGGTTGGGAATACTGTTGCGAACGTACCCTTGTAAAGTCTGCTGCGCCCTTCATAAGGAGCCAACCGTTTTTTGGAAAAAGCCAACGCCTCATCATCTCTGTCTATACCTATATGCTTCAAATTTGTATACTTGGCCAGCATTTCAGAACTATGCCCTGCATACCCCAGTGTACAGTCAACAAAATACCCTTCACCCACCCCTTTAAAACTCTCCAACACTTCATCTAAAAGTACAGGTATGTGAGGTGTTTCCATTTGTTTCCTTCATTGCATCATCGTTTGATTTGAACCATCTAGTGTAAAGCCCATGATGAGCACCCAGCGTATTCAGAGGGTTCAACTGTTTTAATGATATAATACCCAAATATTCCTAACTAAAGGTTACCCAAATGGTAGATAAGCATCTCATCGAAGACATTAAACATGTGTCACTCTCTCTGTTTAACAAAAACTTCTTTGGGGTCTATCATGGCTCCATATCGGCAAGAGTAAGCAGTAGCGGATTTATCATCAACTCGAAAGATACGATCTTGGATGAATTCACCGAAGATTCACTTGTCAAACTTGATTGTCAAAAGAGAGACTATCGCTGGAGCATGGCAAATCCGGATGTTCATATCCATGAACATATCTATGAGACCATCCCCAATGCCAAATATGTCTGTTACACCATGCCCCCGTATGCGACAGCATACTCACTCAAACACGGGAAAGTCTCTCCGCAAGACTACTTTGGACAAAAAGTCCTGGGTGAGATCATCGTCTATGACCCAAAGAACATTGATGACTGGATGGAGCGTGCTCCCTATGAGATCCCGCGGTTTTTCCAAAAACATGACACTCACCTTCTCCTAATCAAAGGTTTTGGCCTTATCTCTTATGACAGGGACATCACGGAGATGGCAAAGAAGATTTCTATTTTGGAAAACTCTTGCAGATTGTTGGCTTTATCAGCCAATCTGTAAAGCATACCTTTGTCTCTTCCTCTTTATGGAGTATCGCTCTTCCAACTGTATAGAGGGTCGGTACAGATTCCTGCTGCTGAAGTGTCAACACTTCTGTAAAGCATACTTTTGTTATACTCCTTCAAATACAATCTAACATAGGATACCTGATATGAATCAGACACAGAAAAGATTAAGCATCATTAACCATGCCATTTCCATCACTGATGTAGAGACCATACAGCTTCAAATCTTAAAGTTGGGACTGCTTAAAACAGATCTGAAGATCCAAGAGATCATTACAGCC
>JBNLDB010000034.1:0-10909 GCA_050304115.1 Sulfurovum sp.
TTTTAATTCTCCTGAACTTCTATCATTCATATTGAGTGTTTGAAGTGTAAACGGGAAATGTACTTTATAGCCACTGCCATCTTCCGTAATGAGGAAAGTCGGTTTATCGGTCGTAGGTTCAATGTCATATCCAAGATAAAAACCACCAAAATCTTTTCTTTCGCCTTTGGCGATATAGTAGATCTCACCTTTTTGGCCTGTTGATATCTTAAGTTCTAAAAGCTTTTTACCTTCTTCAGACGGTATCGCTTTTTCCTGTGCTGTCGGCATATACTTGAGCAGTTCAACGTTTACTTTTTTATCTCCGACCGCTAAACTCTCAGATAAATGATTCTCTGTCATAGTCGAGAAGTAAAGCTCTTTTTCAAGTGTAGCACTCTTCTGCCCCTCAGTCACATGGAGTTGTAACACCTTTGCATCTGAAACCATGGTATGGCTTGCTTCACCTTCGCGTATGTGCATGATACCTTCATAACCTATGTAACGTGTAACAACTGCACCTAATGCGATCACGAGGAAAGAGACGTGAAACAGAAACACCGCCGGTTTTGTTTTATAGCTTTTATATTTGATGATATTGTAGAGGAGGATAGCGATGAAATAGCCCAAGAAGACTTCGAACCATTGTGTTTTATAGATCAGTGCTCTCGCAGTTTGCGTACCATAATCATTTTCAATAAATGTTGCGGTACCGATCAGCACACCAAATGCAAACAACACAAACACAGCCATTTTCATGGAAAAAATATACTTCATCTCTCATATCCCCTTGTCAATTAAGTAAAAGGATTATAACGGATCTATGTTAACCATTTGTTAATTAATATAATTTTACTCTCATTATTTGATTATTGTTGCATTAGAGACCGAAACTATAGTTCTATCAGTACACGAAATCCTACAAAATAGTTGCGTCCGCCGGAGCCCAGATTGATACGTGAAGAGCAGCGGCTGTTCTCAGCACTTCCGTTCCAGGAACCGCCACGCAGAACCCTGCCCTTCTCATTGGGTATTTTATAGGCTGAACCGTCTGTAGGTGTGTTTTCATAATTTTCACTGTACCAGTCTGCACACCACTCCCATACATTTCCGTGCATATCGTACAGTCCCCATGCATTGGGTTTTTTGGTACCCACATCATGGGTCACACCTTCTGAATTATCCGCATACCAGGCATAATCACCAAATTCCTTCTCATCATCACCAAAACAGTAGTTTCCTCTACTCCCGGCACGGCAGGCATATTCCCATTCAGCTTCTGTAGGAAGTCTATAGGTCATCCCATCTCTTTGTGTTTTCCATGCACAATACGCCTTGGCATCATGATAACGCACACGCCTTACAGGTACATCAAACCCAAGATGTTCATGTCTCTCTTCTGGTACTTCTGCCCCTGTGGCCTGTGCAAAGAGCATATACTCTTCTACCGTCACCTGTCGTTTTGCCATAGCAATATCATAGTTTATATGTACTTCATGCAGAGGTTTTTCTCTCTCTTTGGCAAGTGCGTCATCAGAGCCCATAAGAAAAGAGCCTCGAGGGAGCTGTACAAAATTTTCCTCAAAGTATGCTTGCATCATGTTACTTTAACTCTCCCCAGCTGTTGCCTATACTGACTGAACACTCCAATGGCACTTCCAACTCCAGTATATTCTCCATCGTATGTACAAAACGTTTGGAGATCTCTTCGACCTTTTCTTCTTTTACTTCAAAGATAAGTTCATCGTGTATCTGCAGAAGCATAAAAGCATCCAGGTTCTCTTCTTTTATCATCATATCTATCTGGTTCATAGAGAGTTTGATAAGGTCAGCGGCACTTCCCTGGAAAACAGTGTTCACGGATTCACGCATGTAGGCTGCTTTTTGCATCCCGTTGGCATTCTCATAATCGAAGATACGTCTTCTTTTCAGTATGGTTTCCACATAACCATCTATCTTGACACGTTCCTGGATCCCTTCAAGAAAACTTTTTACTGTAGGGAATGATGCAAAATAGTTCTTGATGATCTCTTTGGCTTCTGTTTGTGGAATACCCACATCCTCAGAGAGTTTTTTCGGCCCCATCCCATAAAGCAGTCCGAAATTCACAGATTTTGCCAGGTTACGTTTTGCAGGTGCCTCTTCTTCTCCAAAGAGTTTGATCGCGGTTGCAAGGTGAATATCCACCCCCTGATTGAATGCATCCAGTAAAGCGGCATCTTTTGAAAAATGTGCCAGAAGCCGTAGTTCTATCTGAGAGTAGTCGATACTGACCAGCTTATACCCCTCTTTGGCCACAAAAGCTTCTCTTACCGAGCGTCCTAGTGCTGAACGTACAGGGATGTTCTGCAGGTTCGGATCCCTTGAACTTAAACGTCCTGTCGCTGTACCCGTTTGTACAAAAGAGGTATAGATACGACTGTGCTCATCGGCATTTGCAAGCTTCAGTAAAGGGTCCACATAGGTGGAGAGTATCTTCTGATGTTCGCGGTATGCAAGGATCTTCTCTATGATCGGATGTTCCCCTACCAATGCACTTAAGACCGCTTCATTGGTACTGTAACCTGTCTTGGTTTTCTTTCCGCCTTTGAGTCCCAGCTGTTGAAAGAGTATATTTCCCAGCTGTTGTGTCGATTTGATATTAAACTCAGAACCGCTGAGTTCATAGATCTCAGCAGTAAGCGTCGCCAATGCTTCACTAAGGTTTTTTTGAAGTGCTTCGAGTTTGCTAGGATCTATTTTAATGCCCAGGTTTTCCATACCTATGAGTACATTGATGAATGGATACTCGACATTTTTCGCCTCTTTGAGAAGATGTGTCAATGAAGAGAGTTCCATTTTCTTTTTAATGCTACCATAGAGAAGATAGGTCATCCATGCATCTTCTGCAGCATAAAAAGTAGCATCCCCGATGTTAACGGCTGAGAAATCCTCTCCCTTCTTCACCATCTCTTTAAAAGGTTTCATCTCATACTTGAAAAAGGTCTTGGCCAATGTATCAAGTCCTACTTTGGTTCCGGGATTTGAAAGCCATGCCATGATCATCGTATCTGCATAGGGTATGATCGGTTCCATATCAAACTGGTTATACAGCAGTGAAAGATCAAACTTTAGATTTTGTCCCACGATGTTATAGGTAAGCAGTTTTTTGAGTGCCGCAACAGCATCATCCAGACTTACCTGCTCTTCTGCACCGAGATAGTTATGTCCTACGGGCACATAGTAGGCTTTATCTGACTCAAAACAGAAACTGAACCCTACCATTTTGGCTACTTTTGTATCCAAACCGGTGGTTTCTGTGTCAAAAGCAACGATCGCATCTTTTTCGATACTCTCCAATACACTTTCCAGCTTCTCTTTACTGTCCAACGTGATCGCTTCAAAACTGAGTCCCTGTGTTTTCGGTTTTTCCACTACAGGACAGTCCGTCTCTTCCAACCCTACTTTTGCTTTTTTGATCGCTTGTTTCATCTCATACTTTTCGAACTCTTCAAGCAGACAGGAGAGATAGTTTTTGTCTTCAAAGACAAAACTTTCCACATCCAACTCTTTAAAAACGTCTGATCTCATCGTCACCAGTTCACGCGATAAGAAAGCATTCTCTTTACTCTCCAGAAGGAGTTTCTGTATACGCGGCGTTCCACAGTTTTCGATATCCTCATAGATCGCTTCGAGTGTATGATATTCATTGATCAATTTGGCTGCACCAACTTTTCCTATACCTTTCACACCGGGGATATTGTCTGAGCTGTCTCCGAGTATGGCTTGAAAGTTGATAAAATCTTTAGGGCGAACACCGAATTTATCCACACATGCCTGTTCGTCCACTTCCTGTTTTTTGACAGAGTCATACATCACCACCACACCATCATCGATCATTTGATAGAGATCTTTATCATGGGAGACGATACGTACTTTTAACCCCTGTTCTCTGGCAAATTTTGTGACTGTCGTGATCACATCATCCGCTTCATATCCTTCACAAGAGAGATTGGCAAACCCCATTTGTTCTATCCACTCTATAGCGACAGGAAGCTGTTTGATCAGATCTTCAGGAGGTGCTTCACGATGGGCTTTGTACTCCGGGTAGAGGTCATTACGGAAGGTTCTGCCTTTGGCATCCAGTGCGAACACCAGGTAATCCGTACTATGGTCACGGTGTAAAGAGTCCACAAGATTGGCAAAACCGGTTAACAGCCCTGTCGGGAAACCTTCCGAATTACGTAATGGAGGTAGCGCGAAATAGGAGCGAAAGAAAAATCCGAATGTGTCTATGATCGTGATCGTTTTCATACTGTTTTTCCTTCTAATTCTTTAGCCAAATATTCACCGGTATATGAGCCTGTTTTTTTATAGCCGTTGGCCACCTCTTCTGGTGTACCAATAGCAATGACAAGCCCGCCTTTATTCCCGCCTTCTGGTCCCATATCTATAATATAATCTGCATTTTTGATCATATCCAGATTGTGTTCGATGACAACAACGGAGTTACCCAATTCTACCAGGTGGTGCAGTACCCCTGTCAGTCTGTCCACATCAGCGAAGTGAAGCCCCGTGGTAGGTTCATCCAGTACATACAGTGTTTGACCCGTATCTTTACGGCTCAGCTCTTTGCTTAGTTTGATACGCTGTGCCTCTCCGCCTGACAGTGTCGTGGCATTTTGTCCCAGGGTGATATAGTCCAGTCCAACATCTGTCAATGTTTTCAGTTTGACCGCAATGGCCGGAATTGCTTTGAAGAATTCCAGGGCTTCACCTACGCTCATGCCAAGGACATCTGATATAGACTTCCCTTTATACAACACTTCTCGTGTCTGCGCATTGTAGCGTGTCCCGTCACAGGCATCACACTTGACCAGTACATCCGGTAAGAAGTGCATCTCGATCTTGATCTGTCCATCTCCCTGGCACTTCTCACAGCGTCCGCCTTTCACGTTAAATGAAAAGCGCCCTATCTTGTACCCACGAAGCTCTGCCTCTTTGGTCTGTGCAAAAAGTTTACGTATCTCATCCATGATACCAGTATAGGTAGCAGGATTTGAACGGGGTGTTCTACCTATTGGGCTTTGATCCAGATAGATGACCTTATCCAGTTTGTCGAGTCCTGTGATCTCTACGCCATCTACTTTATTGACCTTTTTGGCATGGTTGAGTATCTCTCTTGCTACAGGCAGCAGTGTCTGAAGGATCAATGAACTTTTACCGCTGCCGCTGACCCCCGTGATACAAACAAAATTTTCTAAAGGGATCTTCGCATCAAGTGTTTCGATATTATTTATCGTCACATTTTTGATCTCTATCCACTCTCTTTGAGGCCTGTCATGCGGATAAGAGATATCTTTCTTCCCATACATATAGTCCGCAGTCAGTGTCTTTGCTTTGGCCAATTTCTTTGCATCACCGGCAAACACCACTTCACCACCATAGGCTCCTGCACCAGGACCGATATCTATAATGTAATCCGCTGCATGAATGGTCTCTTTATCATGCTCCACTACGATCACTGAATTCCCTTTGTCGCGAAGGGAGTTAAGCGTACGAATGAGCTTCATCGTATCACGTTCATGTAACCCGATACTCGGTTCATCCAGTACATACATGACACCTGTCAAACCCGAACCTATCTGGGATGCGATACGTATACGTTGTGCCTCTCCACCAGAGATACTTCTTGCATCACGGCTCAGAGTAATGTAGCCCAGCCCCACGTCATACAGAAAATAGAGTCTTTCATACAACTCTTTGAGTATGGACTCTGCGATCATCTTCTGCTGCTCATTTAAATGAGCAAAACTCTTTTCATCTGCAAAATAGGCATAAGACTGTTCTATAGGCATATCAATGATATCGGCGATATTTTTTCCTTCTATCTGCACCGCTAAAGAACGTGGTCTGAGCCTGTGCCCGTTACATTTATCACATACCTTTTCGGTCATATATTCGGAAAGGTCCTTTTCCTCTTTGAACATATCATGTGCGAACTTCACTACTCCAGGCCACTCACGTTCGAGCTTATGTCGTTTCCATACGAAATCTACCGTGCTTCCATTTCCATAGAGTATCGCTTTCTGCTGGTGTGGTTCAAGTTCACCATAAGGCGTTTGAATATCTATGTCATTTTGTTCACAAAAAGCATTGAGGAACTTGGTGTAATAACTCTTGTTAAAACCATACATAATCTTCACTGCACCCTTGTCGATGCTGAGATCCTGGTCTATGACTTTCTTTAGATCTATCGCGTAACGGATCCCAAGACCGTCACAGGTTGGACAGGCACCCTTAGGTGAGTTAAAAGAGAAACTTACCGGTTCCAAAGGTTCGAAACTGAGTTTACAGTCAAAACAGGCCAAATGTTCAGAGTAGTGAATATGCTGTCTGTCGAGTTCCAACTCTTCATAATTGAGTACCTCTATCTCCATCTCTCCGTAGCTCTCTTTGAGTGCTTTTTCCACATCCTGCCCTATACGGTCACGGCTCTCTTCTTTGACAACGACCCTGTCTATCACTACTTTAATGGTGTGTTTTTTGGTTTTAGAAAGTTCGATCTCATCATCCAGACGTACCATCACTCCGTCGATCATCGCACGTACGTATCCTTTGTGACGTAGTGACTCGAGCATATCTGCAAAGGTACCTTTTTTCTCTTTGACCATCGGGGCCATGATCACAAGTTTCGCCCCATCAGGCAGTTTCAAAACCTCCTCAATGATGTCAGAAGCAGACATCGAAGAGATAGGCTTTCCACACTCATGACAATGCTGTTCGCCTACACGTGAAAAAAGCAATCTCAGGTAATCATAGATCTCCGTGATCGTTCCCACGGTAGAACGCGGATTTTTAGAGGTCGTTTTCTGATCAATGGCAATCGCAGGCGTTAACCCTTCTATCTTATCGACATCAGGTTTTCCTACACGTCCCAAAAACTGTCGTGCATACGAAGAGAGTGACTCTATATAACGTCTTTGCCCTTCCGCATACAAAGTGGAAAAGGCCAAGGTGGACTTACCGCTTCCCGAAATTCCCGTAACCACTACCAGCTGGTTTTTGGGGATGCTCAGATTTATATTTTTTAAGTTGTTCTCTTTTGCACCGTAAACGTGTATCATATCTTTCTTCAAACTTTATCCTCTTTTAAAACTTTAAAACCATATTTTCTTGATTAACATACCCAATGCAAGCATATAAAGTACTACAAGTGCTATTTTGTGTTTTTTTGATGTCACATGGTCTTTCAGCCATATCCCAAATGCCACACCCACAAGTGACGCCGATGCCACGACCAAACCGTTATGAAAATCTATCGTTCCTGATGCCAGTCGGCTTATGAGCCCTGCTACGGATGAAAACACCACAAAAAACAACCCTGCACTCACCGCCTTCTTGATAGGATAATGCAGTAGACCGACTAAAATCGGGGTTAACACGACAGAACCGCCAATACCCAGTGTGATAGAAAATATACCGATGATCATACCGATACTAAAAAGCAGTGCTTTATTGAGTGTCTTCGTTGCACTCTCATCCTCATGATGTTGAGACAACAAAAGTCTGGAAAGTGCAAATATCAATATTCCCAAAAAGAGAAATTCCAGTATCGTGTTTGAAATGAACTGTGTGACATACCCTCCGATATATCCACCGACAAAGCCTCCAAAACCTACAAAGACCCCTTCACCGATAATGAGCGTGCCTTTTTTGAAGTTCAGATAGGAACCGTAAATAGAACTGAAAACCATTTGCACAATGGAGATCCCTATGGCATCTTTCGTGTCAAAACCAAGCACCAGCAGTATAGGTACAAGAATCATTCCTCCCCCTACACCGAAAAAGCCTGACATCCCACCGATAAAGATACCAACAAGTATGAGTTCTATTATCATTTCACTGCTCCAAAAATTAAGTTGGAAGTATAACATCTTTCTTCATGTTTACACTAACCTGGCTATACTCAGAGTATAGTGACGCTCTTTACTGATGCTTATTCTGTATCAAACTACCTATAAAAGAGGCTGGGAAAAAAATGCTTCGATCACTGCTCTCATCTCTTCTGGATCTTCTATGCAGTTCACCTCATTTCTAAATGCAGAAGCACCTTGATACCCTGCTTTGGAATAAGAGTGAAGATTTTTTCTAAATATGATCGCGCCGTACTTATCATAATGTTTTAACATCTGGTCAAAGTGTTCTAAAACAACTTCTTTGATAAGTTCGGAAGTGGGTTCTTCCATTCCCTCTTTTATCTGTTTGAATATCCAAGGCTTTCCTACCGCTGCGCGTCCTATCATAATGCCGTCCGCACCTGTGTGTTCGAGTACCCATTTCGCTTTGGTAGGTGAATCTATATCACCGTTAGCAATGACGGGTATCGACACAGTTTGTTTGACCTGAGCGATCGCATCATAATCTACAGCGGCTTTGTACCTGCCGGCTCTCGTTCTTCCGTGTACTGCGATGTAGTCTGCACCGGACCCTTCGCATATACGTGCAATCTCTTCATGGTTCTTTTCATTGAATCCCAAACGGAACTTTACCGAAGTGTATTCTTTGTTGGAGTATTTTTTGATCGTCTCTATCACTTTACCCATTTGTGGAAGGTCTGTAAGCAGTGATGAGCCCTGAAGATTATTCACTACTTTTGGTGCGGGACAGCCGCAATTTAGATCTATCGCCGTAATACCATCTATCTCATTGATGATTTCCACTGCACGCTTAATGACATCCAGGTCAGAACCCGCTATCTGTATAGCATAGGGGTCTTCTATGGGACTCTTCTCCAGCATTCGATGGGTTTTCTTGGAGTTGTGGACCAAAGCATTGGAGCTTATCATTTCTGAAATGGTCAGGTCAACACCGAATTTCTTCACTACGGAACGAAAAGGGAGATCGGTAAAGCCCGCAAGAGGGGCTAAGACATAAAGGGGTTTACTAAAGTCTAGTTTCATTACAAATGGTTTGTATATCGATAATATCTTCTAATGTATATTTCGTATGCTCTTGTTTCAATTCCCACAGTGCTCTGAACTTTATAAATTCATCGTCTTCTTGTTCGCTCAAGTAAATTGCAACCTGCTCCAATAACTCATATTCGAACAGAAGATAGAGATAGGCATTCTGTGCTTTAGGGTTATCAAGCTGGTAACTTCTGAAAAGTGCCAGGTTCTCGTCAGGATTAAAATATTTCTTCGTTACTGAAGCGATTTTGATAAAGTCTTGACACCCCATATCAAGTACCTCTACAAACTCTGAAAGTATTTCAGGTGTAAATTCAAGTCTGTTTTCTTCAGTCACTCTCTCAAGCATAGTTAAAAAGCTTTTCGTATCAAAAACCTTTACATATTTGCGGGCTTTTACAAAATTCTCTTTATGGGCAAAAAGATCAAGTGCTTTAGCCTTTACAACTTCAGGATATTGTGAAGTTGATTTTAGTACTTCTTCAATGAATTTCTCATCAGATTGTAGACGGTTCATGTAGTTCTGCGTCAAGATCGGATTATTGGCATTGAAGACTTTACTCATCTTTTCTTCTTTAAAGTCAACATACTCACCATTTTTTATTTTCTGTATGATATTGACAACACGTGTCAGTCTTGGTGTTAACCCTTCTATAGTATCTGTGATGTTAAGGGATGATTTACCTAAAAGTGATGCCGAGCTTCTCACCACATCCAGTCCGTACTTTTGTTCTTTTGGCTCATTGATCAAAGACCAGTACAATGCATCTTCTAAAGTACTGGCATCTTTTTGCCATTTTTTCAGTATGAAATAGTTTTTTAAACCATATATGAGCATATGTAACAGGGTAAAGATGAATATAAGCAGCATAGGTAGAACCATCCATACCGCAACAGGGAAATTAAAATTAATTCCCATCAACTCTATCAAGTAATGGTCCGGGTTGATCGTATAGGTAAACGCAGCAACCACTGCTATAAGCGCGAAAGTAACAAAAATATACAGAGCAAGTCTCATTTTATCCCCTTATTATGTAAGCGACGCAAATAGAGTGAAGCGATGTATTCACGCAAACTCTCTATTCCCTTTAGTAGAGAGTTCATGTAAGCTACTGCTTTAAAAGAGAAAATCTATTTGGCCTCTTTTTCAGTGATCTCACGACATGTGATACAAAAACGTGCAAAGTTCTTTACTTCTAGACGACGTCTGCCTATAGGATCCTCACACATTTCACATATACCGAAAACTCCTGCTTTTATTTTATCTAAAGCAAGTTCAATTTCGGTTAATTCTTTGCGCTGTTGTACTAAAATTGCACTATCTATCACGGCTTCTGCTGAAGCGGCGGCAAAATCACCTTCATCATTCAACTCAAGTTCTCTCATGCTTTCTAACTCAAGGCTGGTACCTCTGAGGTTTTTTTCTATTTGTACTCTTCTGTCTAATAGTTTGTTTTGAAACTCTTTTAACTCTATTTCTGTTAACATTAACCTTGTCCTATTTATGATATGGGTGATTATGATTGATGGTCAAACCTCTAAAGATCTGTTCCATTAATACCACTTTCACCAGTTTATGTGACAGCGTAATTTTACCAAATGATATTGCATTATTACATTTAGTTAAAAAATCCCTCTCAAAGCCGTATGCACCGCCAATAAAGAGATTTACCTGAACGCTATCCTTAAGCAAATTTGCAAATTCATGGCTATCTACTTCTTTAGAAGAAGGATCTAGCGCTATATTTATACCAGAATCCAAATACTTTTCTAATGCTTTGCTGTATGATTTTTGAGCAGCTTCCGGTGAAATGTCCTGTGCTTTGGCTATTTCTTTGTCAAAAACTTCGATAACTTCTACTTTTGCAAAAGGTTTGGCGATCTTTTTATAATGCTCTATCAATCCGGCATATAAATTGTCTTTCCCTTTTTTATCAATAATGATTACATTGATCTTCATACGAATACTCTTTCATCTC
>JBNLDB010000035.1:0-10661 GCA_050304115.1 Sulfurovum sp.
TGAATATAGGCTTGTGCGATCTGTGCAGTATTGGATTTTCGGCCGTCTGCTATGATCTGTAGGGAAACCGCTTCTCCTGCATCTAACTTTTTGGAGAAGTTTTGCGGTATATAGAGTGTGGCCAGGACTTTTTGTGTATCTATAAAGTGTGTCAACTCTTTTTCGCTCTTCAGCCTGTAGATATGTGTAAATGTTGTACTGTAGGCTAATTTTCTCACAAGTGCCTGGCTTTGTACACTGTTGTCCCTATCCAATACACCTAAACTGATGTTTTTGACCTCTAACGTCACAGCAAATGAAAACAACAGTAACTGCAGCAAAGGAGGGACGATAATGATCGCTCTGGACTTTTTATCGCTCCAGATGGCTAGGAATTCTTTTTTGATCAGGGCTAATAGCTGGTACATTATTCAAGCCTTTTTCGTGTGATCTTTAATATGACGGCAAATACAATACTTCCTAAAAGAAGCATCGCCAGAAGGTTTGGCAAGATCACTTCATAGATGTTCCCGCTCAAAAAAAGTGTTTGCAGTATGGCAATAAAATATTTCGCAGGGATAACGTGGGTAATGTATTGTAACCACCATGGCATACTGCTGATTTGAAAAATAAAGCCAGATAATAAAAATGCCGGCAAAAAACCTATGATAAGTGCTGCCTGAGCTGCGACGAACTGGCTTTTGGCTACGGTTGAGATAAGAAGACCGATACTCAGTGCTGGGAAAAGGTAGACTGCAGAGGTGAGGGAAAGGAGCCAAAAAGAACCTCTGAAGGGGATGCCGAACCATGTTAAAGTGATGGTCACACAAATGACCATGGAGAGCATACCCAGGACAAAATAAGGCAGCAGTTTACCCATCAGTAACTCAAAGATACTGATCGGTGTGGACATGATCGCTTCCATAGTCCCTCTTTCCCATTCTCTTGCAACCACCAGTGCGGTAAGGAGTATACCTATGAGTGTCAAAATGATAGCAATGGAACCGGGAAGCAGGAAATAACTGCTAAGGAGGGGAGAGTTGAACCAGTATCTGGTATCGATCGTGATACCTGCTTGTTTTTGTTTTTTGTCAAAACCTTCCTGCATCACCCAGTTTTGCCAAACACCCATGCTGTATTTTTGTACATACCCGGCGATATTGGGCTCCGTACCGTCTGAAATGATCTGGATCTTGACACTGTTACTCAACAGGTCCTTTTCAAATGTTTCAGGGATGATGATAATCGCCCTGATCTTTCCCTCTTGAATCAGTTCCTTGAATCGTATGGTGTTGGTATCAAGTTTTACATCAAAACTCTTTGAGATCTCAAAGGCATGGACCAGACTTTGTGTATGTTTAGAGGACTTTTCTACTACAATGCCCACGGGGATATTCTTGGAATCTAAAGAGATGGCATAGCCCATAAGGAAAAGGAGTATTAATGGCAGTACCACAGCGATGAGAATGGCACTGGGATCCCTGATGATCTGAATACTCTCTTTGACAAAAAGGGCACTTAGCCGTCTAAACTTCTGCATCAGCACTTCTTTTGATCAGTTCAATGAAGGTATCTTCCATGGTCGCATCCTCTGAGACCTTTGAAATAAGTTGATGGGGTGTCCCCAAGGCAATGGTCTGACCTTTATAGATCAAGGCAATGCGGTCGCAATATTCCGCTTCGTCCATAAAGTGTGTCGTCACCATAATGGTCATCCCTTTTTGTACCATGGCGTAGATATGGTTCCAAAACTCTCTTCTGGTCAGGGGATCCACGCCGGAAGTCGGTTCATCCAGAAACAGGACAACAGGATCATGCATGACAGCGCATGCCAAAGAGAGCCTTTGTTTGATCCCAAGCGGCAGTGTTTTGGATTGTACCTTTTGATATGGTTCTAATCCGAATATATCGATCATATCATTGATCTTTTTCTCTTTATGTGAGCCTTTCAGACCATAGGCCCCGGCAAAGAATCTTAAGTTTTCTATGACAGAGATATCACCATATAAAGAAAACTTCTGTGACATGTAGCCTATCTTGCTTCGTGCTTTTGAAGAGGATTTTTCAAGGCTGATATCCAACACTTTGGCTTCACCGCTTGTAGGAGGTAAAAGGCCGCACAGCATTTTGAATATCGTGGATTTTCCTGCCCCGTTTGGCCCTAGAAAACCAAAGATCTCTCCTTTTTGTATCTTGAAGTTCACATGGGATGCGGCTGTGAAAGACCCAAACTTTTTGGTAAGATCGGTCGCTTCGATCAACGGTCCCTCTTTTGTTGCACTTATTTGCATCTGTTCCGCCAATAAAGACCTGCCGTTGAAACTCCCGTTCAATATATGGATAAAACCATCTTCAAAATTCGGTGAAGCTTCTTGGTATCGACACCCGTCCGCCTCTATCTCTTGAATCGCGGGCAGATCATTTTCATTCTCGCAGATCAACTTGATGGCATTGCCTAAAATGATCCCGTCTTTTATATTGTCAAAGCCTAGAGCCAGTTGTAGTGTTTTCCGTTTGTCTTTTATATCGCCTATGATCTTAAAGACTTTCCCTCGCATCGAATCAGATAAGCTTTGAGGCTTACCGCTATAGAGTACCTGGCCTTCATTGAGCAGTATGACTTCATCACACTTTTCGGCTTCATCCAAATACGACGTACTGTAGACCACACCTACACCATCTTCTACCAGTGCCTTGATCATGGACCAAAGTTCTCTTCTTGAGATAGGGTCAACCCCTACACCCGGTTCATCCAGCAGTAGGAGTTTGGGTTTTTTGATCAAAGCACAGGCAAGCCCCAGCTTCTGTTTCATTCCCCCGGAGAGTTGGCCGGCCATAAAGGATTTAAAGTCAGTGAGCGAAGTAAAATGTAAAAGTTCGTTGATCCTTTGCTGCTGGGTTTGTGTATCAAGAGATTGCAGTTCTGCATAGAGATGAAGGTTCTCTTCTACAGTAAGATCCTCATAGAGACCGAACTTTTGTGGCATATAGCCTATCAGTGATTGCACCTTCAGTGCATTTTCGGGCATTTGAAGATCTAAGACTTTCAGTGTGCCGTCATCGGGAACCATTAATCCACTTAAAAGCCGCATCAATGTCGTTTTGCCTGAACCGTCACACCCGACCAGACCAGTGATCTTGTTTTCTGTAATATTCAGTTCGATACGCTCTATGGCTGTCTTTTTCTTAAACGATTTTATCAGGTTTTGAGCATAAACCAGTGACATGGGAATTACTCTGTCTCTCTACTCAAGCCAGGAAATGTTATGGTGACCGGCATCCCTTGTCTGATCATATCATCATGCTCTTTTAAAATGATCCTGAACCTGTACACCAAATCTGTTCTTAACTCTTCAGTTTGCACATTTTTAGGGGTGAATTCAGCCAAAGGTGAAATAAAACTTACCAATCCTTCATAGGCTTTTCCTTTATTGCTGTCTGTATAGACCAGGGCTTTCATTCCCTGTTTTATGATCCCCAGATATCTCTCAGACATATAGCTTCTTACCCAGTATTGATCATCTTTTGCCATATCTACGACCACTTGGGAACTGTTAACGATCGCACCAGGCTCATAGACCCTTGTAAGCAGTGTACCGTTGGATGGTGCATAGATCTTGGTGTCTTCCAGATTGATCTCCTGTTGGTTCTTTTGTGCCATCAAATACTCAAGCTGCGCTTTTGCAGCAAGAATATCTTCTTTTTCATACCCGTTCTGTAGAAGATCCAGGCTGCTCTTTGCATAGAGGTAAAGTGCATTGGCATTTTCATAGGCAGCATTGAGGTCATCGTAGGTTTGTTGTGAGATCGCATGCGTGGCCAATAGGTCTTTTTGTCTCTCTAAGTCACTTTGGGCTTTTTTGAGCGCGACCTCTTTCTCCAGGAGTAGTGCTTTGGCCTTTGCTATCTCCTCTTTTCTGTAGCCTTTTTCAAGTTTTAGCAGTTTTGCCTTTTGTACCTCTATTTGCGCATTGACCTGTTTTACATACTCTTCATAGAGATTGTCATCAAGAGAGGCGATCACATCCCCCTGTTTGATCCTTTCCCCCTCATCAAAATAGATATCTTTGATCTTTCCTGATACCCGGAAGCCCAAAGAGACAGTCCTTACATCCACATTGCCGTAAAATTTTTCTTCTTTTGCATTTTGTTCTAAACACCCGTTAATAAAGAATAATGCAATAAATCCCATGAGTAATACTTTTTTAGACATAGATCACTCCTCTTGTTTAGATTAAAATAGTTTTTTAGCCTTATGTCTTATTTTACCACTTCAATTATATTTTGAACTTATTTTATGGTAAGATTTAATAAGCTGCTGGAAAGGGGTAGGAAGAATGAATGAAATAGAATTGGGAGAACTTCTTTTATCTTTTGCCTTGGTCTTTTTTCTCACCTATATACTGGGGTTTTTCCTGTCAAAATTTCGCATACCTAGCATACTTGCCGCCTTATTTGTTGGGATCGTGCTTAGTTATACTTCTTTCCCTACATTGATCCACAGTAATTCGAATTTTGAGCATGTCTTCTCTTTTCTCTCTAATCTCGGAGTTCTTTTTCTACTATTTTATATAGGATTACAGATAGAGTTGGGTGAGATGAGAAAATCAAGCTCTGACATTATATGGCTTACGGTACTAAATACGGTTGTCCCTTTTTTGCTGGGTGTTATGGCTATGTTTGTGTATGGGTATGGCTGGGCCATATCACTTGTGATCGGGATGACACGTATGCCTACGGCAGAAGCTGTTATTGTTCCGATCTTGGATGAGTTTAAGATGCTGAAAACACGGATGGGTACTTTTATCATCGGTGCTGGAGTTCTAGATGATATTATTGAAGTAATATTGGTTGGTATCGTTTCTGTATGGATCGGTGCAAAAACTGATGAAACCCATGGCGGCGTAGCTGGTTTATTTGCAGGTATAATAGTTTTTATCGTTGTGAGCTGGTTATTTTACAAATGGATACCGAAACTCATGGAGAAATGGGAACCTAGAAACTTAAGTGCTTTGATGATCTTTTCATTGATCATTTTATTTGGTTTTGGTGGATTTGGAGAGTATGTAGAATTGGGGATGGTTGTAGGTGCAATCACGGCAGGGGTTATTATGCGTCCTCTTTTTGAACATGAAGAACAGAAGGGTGAATTACTTTCTAAAACAACACAGACTTTAAGTTATGGTTTTTTTGGTGTAATATTTTTTTTCTGGGTCGGGTTTAATGCCGACATGGAGGGTTTTTTGCAGGAACCGATGTTGGCCATCATACTCTATCTGGCAGGTACACTGGGTAAGCTCTTTGGTGTGTTGCTTATGGTGCCAATGAAAAAAATGCGTTTAAAAGAGGCGATCATTGTCGGAGTAGGGCTTGATGCGAGATTAACGACTGAAATTATTGTTGCTCAGTTACTTTTTAGTGCTGAGATCATCGATCTTAAACTCTTTACTGCGTTGGTTGCTGCATCTTCTTTTACTGCTATCACGGTACCTCTTATCTTTTCACTGCTGATACGCTTTTGGGGTGAAGAGGTCTACAATGAGAAATAGTACTCAGTGGCACACCAAAGATGCTGAAGATGTGATCCTGGCCTTTGAAAGTGATGCAAAAAGAGGATTACATGATGAGGAAGCGAAAAACAGAGTAGATACGTATGGATTGAACGAACTTGTTCGTATTGGAAAAGCTCCCTGGTATAAAGTATTTCTAAGACAGTTCACCAATGTACTTATTCTTATACTTTTCGCTGCAGCAGCAATCTCTTTGGCTGTGGGTGAGATAGGAGATGCAGTTACCATTTTGGTGATCATCGTGCTGAACGGAATTCTTGGGTTTATACAGGAGTTCAAGGCAGAAAATGCTATTGAAGCTCTGCGTGAGATGCTTCATCCCACATGTAAAGTACTTCGTGGATCCGAAGAACAGATCATTGATGCAAAACAGCTTGTTCCCGGAGATATCGTTCTGCTTGAGATCGGTGACAAAGTGCCTGCTGACCTAAGACTCCTTCATAGTTCTAATCTGAAAGTCGATGAGTCTTCCCTGACAGGAGAATCCGCATCCGTTTTCAAACATAGTGAGTGTGTAGCGAAGAAAACCCCTCTTCAAGAGCAGGCGGACATGGCGTGGATGGGTACATCTGTGGTGAACGGGAGAGGTAGCGGTATTGTTGTTCAGACCGGGATGAACACACAATTTGGAAAGATCGCTTTCATGACACAAAGTGTCAAGACTGAACCGACACCTTTACAAAAAAAGCTTGCATTATTAGGTAAAAAACTGGGTATCTATTCGATCGCTATCTCTGTACTCGTTGCACTGATCGGATGGATGTTCGGAAAAGATATGTTCGAAATGTTCCTCACTGGTGTCGCTTTGGCAGTTGCCGTGGTACCTGAAGGGCTTCCTGCGGTTGTGACCATTACCCTGGCACTGGGTATCAAGGCTATGGCAAAACAAAAAGCACTTTTAAGACGTTTGCAGGCTGCAGAAACACTGGGTGCAGCAACGACGATATGCACAGATAAGACAGGAACGTTAACCCAAAATCAGATGACTGTCAAAAAGATCTGGCTTCCTTCCAGGGAGATAGAAGTCACGGGAAGCGGTTATGAACCTGCAGGTCATTTTGAAGCAGGTGGGGAAAGGGTCGATTATAAAAATGACAAAGATCTACTGATGCTTTTGAAAAGTGCTCTGATATGCAATCATGCCAAGGTACAAAAGATGAATGCAGATTGGGAAGTGATTGGGGAACCTACGGAAGCAGCTTTGATCGTTTGTGCTTACAAAGCACAGCTTTACAGAGATGAGAACGATACTATAGTGAGCGAATTTCCATTTAATTCCAGTCGAAAACGGATGAGCGTTATTGTACATGAAAAAGATACTTTGATAGCCTATGTGAAAGGTGCACCGGAAGTCATTCTTGAAAAAAGCACACATGTTTTTAAAGAAGGAAGTATACTTCCAATCGATGAATTGTATAAACAAGAACTTGAAGCAGCTTATAAAGCAATGGCGAAGAATGGACTCAGGACACTGGCTATTGCTTTTCGGACACTTTCTCTTGAGACAACACTTTCGGAAGAGAGTGTTGAGAACTCATTGGTTTTACTTGGTTTTGTAGGGATCATAGATCCACCGCATGAAAAAGTTCCTGAAGCCATTCATATGGCTAAAACAGCTGGTATCAATATTATTATGATCACTGGAGATAACCCGGATACAGCACTTGCTATTGCCAATAATATAGGTCTGGAAGTAGACAGGGCAATAACGCCGATTGAACTTTCTGAGATGGATGATGAAACACTAGGTAGGGCATTGCATGAAAAAATACTGTTTGCCAGAGCAAGACCTGAAGATAAACTTAGAATTGTAAATACCCTTAAAGCGAGAGATGAAGTGGTTGCCATGACAGGTGATGGGGTCAATGATGCTCCGGCATTAAAAGAAGCAGATATCGGTATAGCCATGGGTAGAAAGGGAACCGATGTGGCCAAAAGTGCTTCTGATATTGTATTGGTAGACGATAATTTTGCATCCATAATTAATGCAGTAAAAGAGGGACGACGGGAGTATGACAATATTAAAAAGTTCGTGCAGTATCTTATGGCATCCAACAGTGGAGAAGTCATTGTAATCTTTTTAAATATTTTGTACGGTGGACCATTAGTTCTTATTCCTGTACAAATATTGTGGATGAATCTTATCACTGATGGTATGACAGCGATTGCCCTGGGTGTAGAACCTGCAGAAAAAGGTATTATGAAGCGACCGCCAAGAGAGGTACATGAACCTATCCTTGATCGTGAAGGTATTATCATGATTGCAGTGTTAGGGACTTATGTAGGATTGGTAACACTTTGGCTTTTTCATCACTATCTTTCAAAAGATTCCCAAAACGGCATGCTTCTTGCACAGACCGTAGCATTTACTGGGATAATTATCCTAGAGAAGATGATCGTTCTTAATTTTCGTTCACCACGTGAACCTATTAACGTCATAGGATTTTTCACGAACAAGTGGCTTTTACTAGCTATTGCATTTACCTTGGTATTGCAGGCATGTGCAGTCTATGTGCCATTTTTACAAAATGCATTGCATACAACTGCTATGGGCTGGAAAGATTGGGGTGTTATAGTATTGGTCTCAGTACCAATATTTATTTTGACAGAACTATATAAATGGATCAGGTGGAACAAATGGAAATAGATATCATCAAAAAAATAGTCATCACCCTTATCATAGGCTTTATGATAGGCTTGCAACGTGAGATGCGTGAGCATAGCAAAACACATATCAGATCTGCGGGTACAAGAACCTTTGCACTGATCTCTCTTTTAGGGTATTTGAGTGCATGGATGCAGACATCTATACCTTATTTTCTGCATGTGTCACTTTTTTTATTTGGTTCATTGATCCTGGCGACCTATGTCTATAAAACGGTCAAAAGCGACTCACACGGTACAACGACTGAGATCGCTGCATTCGTAACCTATATTCTGGGGATGATGATGTATCTCTCTTTGGAAGATTATGCGGTTTTCATAGCAGTGATCATGCTTCTGATACTAGAGATCAAGGGTACGTTGGCCAAGGTAGAACAGGAGATCACGCAGACCGATGTGAAATCTGCCACACTCTTTCTTGTCATGACCTTTGTTGTACTGCCTCTGCTTCCAAACAAAATGGTCGATCCTTTTGGTGTGTTCAACCCTTATAAAACATGGCTGATGGTCGTTCTGATAGCCGGTATCTCTTTTATCGGTTATATAGCAATCAAGATACTTGGAAATAAAAGAGGGGTATATATGACAGGTATATTTGGAGGTCTGGTCTCATCAACTGCTGTCTCTATCAGCCTTTCAAAACTGTATGCATTGGAGAAAACCTATCTGAAAAACTTTGCCGGGGGTATGGCCATTGCTTCTACGATTATGTATATGAGGGTACTTGCTGAAACTGCCGTATTCAATTCTGATCTTGCCGGATCACTGGCACTCCCCTATATTTCAGGCACCATAGTGGGATTGGCATTTGTTTGGTATCTTTATAAACACGAAAAGGTATACAAAGTAGAACATATTGCTGTAACTAATAACCCGCTTGAACTCTCACAGGCACTCAAATTAGGGCTTCTCTTTGGAGTCATTTTCGGTTCGATCTATATCTTTCAGTCAGAATTTGGAGATTCGGGTGTCTATATCATCTCATTTTTATCAGGATTAACAGATGTTGATGCCATTACACTCTCTCTGTCTCAGATTGCAACCGTGAAGATATCAGAACTTACAGCCATGTACGGGATCATGATCGCAACGGTTGTAAACTCTCTCGTAAAACTGGGTATCGTTTTTGTTTTGGGAGGAAGACAAGTCGGTATGGTTATGGCCCTCTTTTATTTTTTGAGTATCGGGGTGATGGTGATCACATTTGGGATAATGCACATATAATTTTCATAATAGCTATTTGTGTTATAATCTCTTAGAGGCGCCTTGTTCTTGATGCTTCATATATTGAAAGAACAGGGCCGATAGCATTATCATTATGAATGACAGGATAAGCAGATGGATAATGAAAACAAAAAGGATCCTTTTGTAGAAATTGGTCATGAATTGACAGACAAGGTCGAAGACCCCTTTATAGATTTTCTTCACAAGATCATACGTATGGCTGTAAAAGTGTTGGCGCTTTTAATGGTTTTAGTGATCGTTTGGGGTATCGGTGATGTGATGTATGTGTTATATCAGCGTCTGCTGTCACCGCCATTTATGCTCTTAAATATCAATGATATCCTGGCCACTTTTGGTGCCTTTCTTGCCGTACTGATCGCTATAGAGATCTTTATAAACATTACACTCTATCTCAAAAGCAATGTGATACCTGTCAGGCTGGTTGTTGCCACGGCACTTATGGCCATCTCACGAAAAGTCATCATTTTTGATTTTGGAACCATTACCCCGCTTTTTGTACTTAGCACAGCAGCTGTTGTTTTGGCTTTGGGGATCACATACTGGCTGATTACTAAGGAAACCTAATCACTGTTAGAAAGGTATAGCGATGAAGAACCATATAGATACATCGGTTTTGATATCAGAAGATTGGCATACCAAAAGTACAGAATCCGTCTTTAGCTTACTTGAAACATCTACAGATGGTCTGTCTCAAGAAGAGGTAGAGAAGAGACTTTCTCAGTACGGTCCAAATCAGCTTCCTGAAGCACAGACGCGCGGTATATTTCTACGTTTTATCTACCAGTTTCATAATATCCTGATCTATGTTCTGCTTGCTGCAGGTATAGTGACTGCCATATTGGAACATTGGGTTGATGCCGGTGTGATCTTTGCTGTCGTACTTCTCAATGCAGCGATCGGATTCGTACAGGAGGGAAAGGCTGAAGATGCTTTGAGATCCATACAACAGATGCTTTCTCCTCATGCTATAGTGATACGTAACGGCCGACAGATTACGATTGAGGCAGAAGATCTGGTGCCTGGCGATATCGTTATTCTGCAATCTGGTGATAAGGTACCAGCAGATCTGAGACTTTTTCGTGTCAAAGGACTTCAAATACAGGAGTCGGCATTGACAGGTGAGTCAGTGGCAATAGAAAAAATGATAGATCCTGTGGCAAAGGAAAGTGTGATAGGAGATCGGCGTTGCATGGCATACTCAGG
>JBNLDB010000036.1:0-10647 GCA_050304115.1 Sulfurovum sp.
GGAAATTGTCGAGATATAGTGTTTGATAGGGACAGAACAAGAAAAAATTCTTGCTCTGCAATTCACTGTTTGATCAGTTAAACTCAGGTTTCGGTGTAGTAGCTGTACTCTCAGGAAGCTGTGGATAAATGATCTCTGGTTTTTGACCTTTCAAGGCTTTCAAGAATGTTACGATCTTAGCTGCATCATCATCAGAAATATTTTTTCCAAGCTGTGTACGTCCCATCTCTTGAACCGCTTCAGCCAGGCTCCAGATCTGTCCGTTATGGAAGTATGGTGCAGTTTCAGTCACATTTCTAAGCGTTGGTACTTTTACCATCCCTTTTTTATCGCCTTTGAAGTCACCTACATTCGCAAATTTATATGGTTTGATCATTGGGAATGGCATCATGGTTCCACCAAGTGCGACACCGTTATGACATGTTGCACATCCTTGATCCATAAATACTTGTAGACCCTCTTTTTCAGCATCGTTCAATGCGTCATCTTTACCATTGAGGAAATCATCATATCTTGATGGTGTGACCAGTGTCCTCTCAAAGATACCGATCGTTGATGTAATCGTTGGGAAATCCACTTTTACATCGTCACCGTAGGCTTTTTTAAACTCTTCCACATACGCTGGAATAGAGTTGATTCTCTCTACAACCAATGAAGCCGGTGAAGCCATCTCAGGTGCTGCCTGCATAGGTCCTTGTGCCTGATCTTCGAGGTGTGGACTTCTACCATCCCAGAACTGAGATTCATAGAAGACTGCATTGTAAACAGTAGGTGAATTAAGGTGGTGTGGATTTGCTACCCACATGTGACCGATGGCTGCCGGTGCACCGTCCGCTCCACCAAGTCCAAGGTTGTGACAAGTATTACAGGAGATAAGACCACTTTTTGAAAGTCTTGGTTCAAAATAGAGTTTTTTTCCAAGTTCCACTTTTTCTGGTGTGATCGTACCGTTCGGGTCTGTAAGTTTAGCAAGTTCGCTTTTATCTGTTGGGATCGCCTGAAGCCCCATTGATTTTGCTTTATCAGCCAATGATCCGGCAAATAATACGGATGATGCTACCAGTGAAGCAGCAATAATTTTAGTCATTTTCATATAGTCTCCTTATAAATTAGATAAGTCATTATATACTTGTTAAACTTACGTCTAAATAATAAAAATTATCATTTAATAACATTTTCTCTATTTTTTATAATATTTATTAAAAATGGTTATAAGTCTATAACCGAAGCCTGGATTTGCAAATAATGAAAAGTATTAAAAATTGCTATAATATTTTTTGTATACGTAAAGGTAAAGCTATGAAACACTATAGAGGCATCCGTAAGAAACTTACTACCTATATCGATCAGTTTCTTGCTACCGGTGAGACGGTAGAAAATATAAGAGATATCTGGTACAAGTTCAAAGGGGATATCGAATTTCTTAAAAACAAGCCTGATGACAAGTGGGATATCTATGTCAATCACTTGATCGGTGAGTATCTTTATGAACTTTTTTTGGATGGTGATGTAACGATCTACAGTCGACTCAATCTCATCACAAAGGGCCTTGGTAACGACAAGCATACGTATAATACCCCCATCGTGCTATTTACCGAGAAACCGACGCGAAGTACAGAAGTCTTGTCAGAAGCTTTACTCTGTGGTGTCTATAACAGTACTGGACAGATCCCTTCATTTGAGTCGGTGAATATTGCTGAATATCTTAACCGTACTGCAAAACATAACAAGGCCTATCTTATAGCTATTACTGATTATGACCCATCCGGAGAATCGATCTTTCACTCCCTTGCTGTAAAGGTCAAGAACGACCTGGGACTCATTAATCCAAATATTGAGTTTACTGCCATCCCTGTACTTTTTGGCAGCGGATATGAAGATATCGTTTCACATTATCCCACCTATACACTTAGCACCAATAAACAAAACAAACTTAACCAGGTCTGGATCAATAACGGACAGACACTTGGTGTCGAGCTTAACGTTGTAGAGAACAAAGCCGAACTCTTGGAATCAGCCATTTTAAGATCCGTTGCTCCGGAAGTTGTGGAAGAGTTAAGCCGATATCGTTGGAAAAAGCAAAAAGAAGAAGAGATACTGGCCAGTGACGAACAGTATAGAAAACTGCATGAAGCATTACGACAGAGAGTAGATGATATCAGAGATGAAGTCGAGGCTATGGAGACGGTGTTTGAAGCAAAATGGTCCATACCGATCGATGTAGATGGGGTCAAGGATATGACGAAAGAGAAGTGAAAATCCAAGAGAGGGGGATTATCTTTACTTCTTTTTAACGCCACATATGCATTGTTAGCTATTTTAAAGTTGGAAATGCAGCTGGATCTGTAAATGTCCAGTCTCGCTCTATGACTGGTGTATGACATGAGATACAGGACTTTCCTCCATCATTAAATGGCTTTTGTGACAGACCAAGCCAACGTGCCCAACCCCATCCGTATGTCTTACTATATTTCTTTGAGTCTTTAAACATAAACTCGGCATGGACAAGTTCTCCCGGTCCAGTTGCTGCCTTCCAATTTTTCAGTTGTTTATCCTTCCAAACGATCTTACCCAATATGGCCCCATCAGGCCAAGGGTTAATTTTTCCTGTGCGTGCTGCTTCGACTGCAATTGAATTCCCCAATATTACTCGACTTGTGTTGTTATCAGTACGGTGAGAAACAGCTATCGCAGACCACATTTGCCAACCGACAGGATAGTCAATATTGTTTGATGGCTCTGGTGTATCCGCTAATGTATTGATAGTGGAAGAAAAGATCATCGCCAATGAAGTGACAAATAATTTTATAAGTTTCATTTTATATCCTTTTTTACAAGTAAATGGTGACTCACTTTATTTAGAGAAACATACTACTTTTATTAGAGCATGAATAGTATACAAGAAATGTCTGGAAGTTTCAATACATATAGTTATAAACTAATATATCGATACGCATATACTCTCGCCCATTGTCTCGATGGAGGACGAGTCACAAAACACTACTTTAACCTGTAGGTTATTTCTCTTCTCCAGCAATTTATGCTAAAATTCGCTTGATAAAATAGGATAAAATGAATGGGTATTTTTGCTTTACAATCACTTGCCGGAGGTTTCTTAGATGAAGATCTAAAGCATTTCAATAAGGTTTTTGATGATTGGTGTGTGCAGTTTGAGAGCGTGGAAGATGCCCAGCTTATAGTTGATACCCTAAAAGATGGCGATAAGATAAAGATCGTAGAGATTACACCGTTAAGCTATCCAAAATACTTCTTTCCCAAACTTCAGGGTATCATCCATGCCACACGTGAACATGATGGAAAAATCATCTGTATCGTTGAACCGCAAATGGGTATGAGCTTCCGTATAGCTATTTGTGACATGAAGACCAAAAAGGTAAGAATGCTCCAGACCCGCTATAAAACGGCACAAAGTGTCGAAGGGGTATTTGCAAATCTCTCTTTTGAGTTATGAGATTTTCTCCCATTCCCTAGGTGTATGGTCAAGAATAAAGATCAGTATAGTATTAGCAGTACCTCTTTACTACTGGTGTAATGAGGTAATGTGTTAGAGTCAGTAGATTTGCTTATCCTCTTTCTCATTCCATTGTTCAAAAATCTTTGCGCATGCCTCGTAATCGATCTGCTTGAGCACAACACCATTTTTTTCCCACTTTATCATCTCGTAAAAACGAGCATCGTCGAAGCCACCTTTGGCCGCATCCAGTTTGGTGGTACCATAATAGACAGTCTCTATATGTGCCCATAAGATAGCCCCGAGGCACATCGGGCAGGGTTGTGTAGTGACGTACAGGGTGCATCCGGAAAGATCAAAAGTGTCGAGTAACTTCGAGGCTTCCCTAATGGCGGTCATTTCGGCATGGGCCGTCGGATCATTTGTCGCCAGCACACGGTTGTGGGCTTTAGCAAGGATCTTGTCGTCTTTGACAATGACGGCACCAAACGGTCCCCCTTCATTGGTATTCATCCCTTTTATCGCTTCGTTATAGGCTATCTGCATCCATTTATTCATGGTTTAAATTATAGCATGTTAATCAGAGATCTAGAGTTGCCTCTAATCCTCGATTCCAGGCAGATCTGCCACTCCAGGCTCGACCTGGACTTGTAAGCAGACATTAGTAAGTGCGAAAAGAACGTACTGAGAGACCAGGGAGATCAAATCGACAAAGTCCTTTTCACCGAGAATGTCCTTGGTATGGTTCCATAATTTCGGCGAGATAGACCGCTCTTTCACAAAGGCATCAGTAAGTTCGAGAAAGGCGTACTCCCTCTGAGCAGAGAACGCTGCATAGGAACCGTGTCGAATAGCGTCGAGTTCTGTATCGTTGATGCCAAATTCTCTCCCGACCTTGACATGGTGTTTCCAGACATACTCGCTGTGATAGAGAACAGCCATGCGAAGGATGACCAACTCCTGCTCACGGACCGACAGTCCCATCTTTGTTTTTGACGTTACCCAGTAGTCAAGAAACGGCTCCAAGGTGTCCGGGTTATGCATTAGAGTACCGAGGAGATTGTACGGGAAGCCTTCTCCCTGGAGGCCTTTCCCGGGAAGGCGTGCCAAAATCTTTAAGCTTTCGGGGCTCAAATCCTTAGTGGGCAAGGGGGTGATGCGGGATTCTGATTCATTAGGAAAAATCATCTTTGACTCCTTGTTTGAACCGAAAGCGCTCTTTGGAAATCCAGTGGCTAAAATACCCACCACCACTCCAAAGAGCTTCACAATGACTCGCCTCGTGAATCCTTCGGTACTTAGTGTTTTCTTGCTTTTCATTATATTGCCTTTTGCATTAATACTTGCTACACTGTTTCTAAGTAGGGACTTATTCCTCAATACTAAGAGATCAGTTCTACTAGATCATTATCAGTAGGATAGCCTGGAACTTCAAAACCATCTTCATCAAAAAAATGTTTTTTACCTGTATCCATACTAATACATACCAGAGCATACTCTTCGTCCTCGCGAACCTCTTTGATGATAAATCTTTTGCCCATTCGGGTCTTCCATCTCTGACCTGCTTTGAATTCTATAAAATCATATTCCATTATTTTACTCACTTTGTCTTCCATGTTTGAGAAAGTATCACTTCTTCATCGCTATAAAGTTCAATATAAAAAGCATACTTTCTTTTATAATCTGCCACCCATTTAGGTGCACACGGGATAATAACATCTCATCCTTTAAGCTTATAAAAATTGGTTTGTCAGTTTCTATCTAATACAGGTTTCTCACGGTACGGGTGATTTTTTAAACGTGTGTCTGACCTTACGAATGGTTTTACTATGCTTTTTGTGTGATCTACCCAATCGTCCCAGTTGAAATCTTTAATGACTTTGGCTTGATAGCTTTCATGTAGTGGATGATTGAGAATGTCATTGACATGTGTCCATTGGTAAAAACGTAAGAGATCGACCTGGTAGGGAGTGGGATTTCCTTTTGTGTTTTTCACTTCTTTCTTCAATGCAATGACATCCTGCATGTTCACTTTTGTCGTCCAATCGATCTTTTCTGGCAATACGACAGGTTCCCCTGGAATATTATTGATACCTTTCTTCCATGTTCCTAGAACAGCAACCTTTGTATCTGTTCGATACAGCAGAATGGCATGGTTATAATCTCTGTTCTTAAAGTAGCCAAGATTGCCATATTGAAGTCTGGCACCGGTCAAGAAAGCAACAGCATCTGACCAGCAGGGGCCGGTTCCGGAAATAGCCTTGAGGACACTTCTATCTATAATGCCATCAGGAAAAAGGATTTCAAACACGACTTTCATGATATTTGCAGCATGGGTGGTGCCTTCGCAGTCATGACCATGCCATTTGATCATATCCTTGATCGTTACGGCATACGTGTACGGGTAATACCTGCCTTGCGTACCTTTTGTGGCGAGAATTTCAAAAACTGGCGCATATGGCTTTGCTACCATAGGTGCATACCATGTGGGGATAATATCCGGCTGGGTTACACCGGTTTCTATGAATGTATTTACACCTTGTTTATAAGTCGGTTCCTCTGCAAACGCAGTATGATTGAACAATATCAAGATCAATATCTTTGGAAAAAATAATCGTAGTTTCATCTAGAATCCTTTTTGTGTTCATGAGAACGATCAGTGAAATATTTTATCACTGACATAAAGATTCAGGCACACAACTTTTGTAAGCCCAACAAATTATTAGAAGTATTTATAGTATACAAGAAAAGCCTGGATATATCAAGCAATTCCCCTTTTTTGAGTAAGACAATACTTAGTGGGATAAGTGATGTTTTTCTATGATCTCGGTAAATGCCGCTTGGAGCATTACTTCGTCTGGGAGCTCACTACGCTCTGCTTTACCCCTAAGATCATAGAGCTCAAAAAGACGTTCAACATCTTCTTGTTTAAGTTCGAAGCCTTTTGCTTCGATTGACCTGAGGAGTCCTTCACTAATAGTAATTTGTTGTTCTTTATTTGCTACTGTCCACACATCACCCATGTACCAGTAGACTACCATATCAGTGACTGGATAATGTCCTTTTTTTATGTAGGTGTAGTCATTAAAATATTGTTTCAGTCTATCTAATTGCATCAGCATACTCCTGTTTCACATAACAGGAGTATGCAAAAATTGGTCTATTCGTTAGAAAAAGGGCAAAAAAGGTTACAAGCTTGTTTTCTATTCATTCAAATATTACCGTACTGGGGGTATAAAAGTGTAGAGACTACAATAATCTATATGCATGTAGTCGCAGAGATGAATAAAGGAAAAGTGGCTAGTCCTTTAGATATGTAGAAAATGTAGAAGAGGGGTTACCCTCTTTTGCTGCCTTGACCACCGTTACGGCTGTCACGTCTGCCACCACCGCTGCGGCTGCCGCTTGAACGACCGTTACGGCCATGTCTGCTGCGACCACCGCTTCTGTTACCACGGTAACCTCCACGGCCACCACCGCCTCCGCCTCTGTTCTGCATTGCTTTTTCGATAAGAAGTTCAACTTCTTCGAGACCAAGACCTATGTGGTCTTTACCTTTTACAAATGTTTCTTCCTGAACTAAAGAAGCAAGAAGATGTGCAATGGTAACGATATCTAGATCATGCTGCAATGTTTTAACAAGATTGATCGCACTTTCAGTCACTTTGGTCTCAGAGATCTTAGCGATAAGCGCATCTGCACGGTTATTTTGTACTTCCATACGTGTAGGAATGACTTGCGTTGTCATTTTTGTACCGACATCTTTTTCTATACGTTTGATGGTTCTAAGTTCATTAGGGCTTACTAAAGTGATCGCTTCACCTGTTTTACCACCACGACCGGTACGACCGATACGGTGAACATATGATTCAGAATCAAAAGGAATGTGGTAGTTAAATACGTGTGTGACATCATTAACATCAAGACCACGTGCCGCTACATCTGTAGCAACAAAAATATCGATACCACCTTGTTTAAAGGCACGTATCGTCACTTCTCTTTGCTTTTGCTCCATATCGCCGTGAAGACCAGAAACTTTGAATCCTTGAGCAGTCAAGTGTGCAACCAGTCTATCAACCTCTTTTTTCATACGACAGAAGACAATACATTTTGTCGGGTTCTTATAATCAATAAGTCTCACAAGTGCATCATCTCTCTCTTTTTCCTGCACGACATAGTAAAGTTGAGTGATAGAAGTATTTGTACTCTCAGACTTCGTGATAGAAACCGTTTTAGGGTTTTTTAATATCTGCTCTGCCAGTTTTCTGATACTGTTTGGCATCGTTGCTGAGAACATAAGTGTTTGACGTTCTTGAGGAAGGAAAGTAAAAATATTTTTGATTTCATCGAGGAATCCCATATCAAGCATTTCATCTGCTTCGTCAAGCACAACGAACTGAGGGTTCATTTTGATCTTTCCACTCTCAAGTAGATCTTGAAGTCTACCTGGTGTAGCTACTACGATAGAAGCCTGTTTGATACGGTCTATCTGTTTATTATATGCTGTACCACCATAGACTGTCGCTGTTTTAAGACCACTCTTCTGACCGAAACGGTAGAGTTCATCACTTACCTGCATTGCAAGTTCACGGGTAGGCACGATCACTAGTCCCTCTACAGAACCGTCACCCTTCATCATACTCATGATAGGAAGACCAAATGCAGCAGTTTTACCTGTACCTGTCTGTGCCTGTGCGATCATATCATGACCTTCCAATACTAAGGGAATAGCATCTTTTTGTACCGGACTCGGCTCTGTAAATCCAGCTTCTGCTATAGCAGCCTGAATCGTCTCTTTTAAATTAAAATCTGTAAATTTCATGTAGTGTTTTCTTTATATTGATATTGTGTGGGGTGGTAAAGTCTTGGCGATAGAACTGTTCTAAAGTTACAAGCATGTTATCTGGCACGTATTGCCGATACCCCTGCCGCTTAAGCGAATAGGGTGCACCCTGTTTTATGCAACTTGATACCAAACTATCACGCGCCAATGCACGGTAAAAAGGAGATACATGTGAATGTATCTAAATAAGGAGTTTGATACTCTCTTGCAGTAAAAGTTCGGAATTATAGCAGGATAACACCAAATAAGCAATACCCTGAGTGGTAGATAAGATTTATCTATAGCTATATGCTTCATTTTGTAGTATACTAATCAGAGTATCTTATACCAAAAAGAGGTAAATTATGTCTAAGATAAAAGGGTTATTATTTGATATTGGCGGTGTATTATATGTTGGTGAAAGTGTTATACCTGGTGCAACTGAGGCTATAGCATCATTACAGACCCTCTATCCTATGCGTTTTTTAACAAATACAACCAGACAAACACCTTTAGTCATGATGGACAAGCTTAATGGTATGGGATTTACTGTGGAAGCTGAAGAATTGTTTACAGCACTTGATGCAACAAAAAATTATGTGAAATCACAAAACGGCACAGTGTATACGCTTTTGACAGATGAAGCTTCGGGCTGGTTCGAGGGATTAGAGTCTGACACACCGGACTTTGTGGTTGTCGGAGATGCACATTTAAATTTTAATTATGAAAGACTCAATACTGCTTTTAGACATTTAAAAGATGGGGCAGGGCTCATAGCTGCTGCTAAGAACAGATATTTTAAAGATGAAGACAGCAGACTCTCTATGGATGCAGGAGGTTTTATTGCAGGACTGGAGTTTGCAGCAGATGTGGAATCCAAGATCATAGGCAAACCAAGTAAAGATTTCTTCCATCTTGCTGTAGGTTCGATGGGGCTAGATCCTGAGGAAGTCATGATGGTAGGTGATGACATCATCTCGGATATTAAAGGTGCAAAAGATGCTGGACTTAAAACAGCACTTGTAAAAACAGGAAAATTCCAAGCTTCCGATCTTGAGAGAGGTATCATACCTGACTTTTGTGTGGATGATGTGACTGAATTGACCACTTTGTTACTCTAATATATGATACAATTCACAGCAAAAATTTGAACTACATCGTTTCAAACTCTTTAGTCTCCTTGATGACTGCATTGATCTGTTTTTGCAGTGCATCAGGCAGGGAAGGGATCTTCAGATCCAAAAAGCCTTCAATGATCAATGATTTAGCTTTCTCCTCTTCGATACCCGATGCCATCAGGTAGGCAAGTTCATCTTTCGAGATCATACCTACACTTGCTTCATGGGAGAGTTCAAGGTGCGGATCTTCGCCTCGTAGTTCAGGAATAGCATGAATGTAGCCTTTTTTACTTAGTAACAATCCGTTGCAGGACATTGCACCTCTACCATTGGGATGTTTGCCGATGATCTTCCCCCTGGTGATAACTTCGCCACCATTGGAAACGACACGGCTAACGATCTCCGATGATGCATCATCGCCATTTAAGACCACTGTCGAACCTATATCAAACTGTGAACTTTCGGGTGCATAGATCACCGAGTAGAACTCCCCAAGAGCAGAATCTTCAAGTACTGCAAGAGGGTTCATCTGAAGTTTTTTGACAGATCCCAATGCGACATAATTTGAAATGAACTTTGCATTTTTCCCGACATGGGCAGCACTTCTAGGGTAGACCTCTACCTCTTTCCCCCAGCTGTGTATCATGGTACTGGTGACCGTAGCCCCATCTTTGATAAAATACTCTGTGACACCAAGATGCTGCCCGGATACAACATGGACATTGGCTGCACAGCCGTTGATAAGATGGAGTTCAGAATCCTCCTCAGCGATCACAATATTATGTGTGCATTGGGTAAATTTCTCGGTATTGATCATATAGCAGGTATGGACAGGCAGCGTAATTTTAACACCCGCTTTGATACGGATAAAGTACCCCAGCAACACATCACTGGAGGCTACCTGTTTTACATAGTCGTCCTTCTCTTTATCTACAAGCGTAAAGAAGAGTTCTTTAAGCCATTCATATTTCTGCAGTGCTGCTTCTATAGGAAGGATCTCAAGGCCCTCCGCTGCAGAGTGTGTATCTAAAATATCCCAGTCTTTGGCCAAAAAGCTTGCGGACCGCTCCTCTTTTTCGTCATAAGCAACTTTTTTCAGGGTTGTTTTCGTCGCTTCATCCAGTTGATTCATGACTGATCCTTTGATTCTTTACTACATGTGACAGATCCAGAAAAACCTAACTTCTTGATATTTTCCATCAGTGATCTAGGATCACCGGTACAAACGATCTTAC
>JBNLDB010000037.1:0-10547 GCA_050304115.1 Sulfurovum sp.
AAATCTAAGAAATTTGAATTGAAACTTAAACTTGAGTTTGAATTCAGGCAAGATTTGGAATAAATTTGTGGAAATTTGAATTTAAAATTGAACTTGAGATTAAATTTAAATTTAAACTTGAACTTGAGTTTGAATTTGAACTTGATTTTGAATTCGAGCAATATTTGAAATAAATTTAGGGAAATTTGAATTTAAACTTAAACTTGAGTTTGAATTTGAATTTAAATTTGAACTTGAGTTTGAATTTGAACTGAGTGCAGAGAGTAAGGCAAAGCTTGACGGTAAGTTTGACACATACTCAGTATTTACGACACGTCCTGATACGATCTATGGTGTAAGCTACTCAGCACTTGCTGCAGAACACCCTATTACGAAGTACATCGTAGAGCATCACTTGATCGATGAAGAGACAGCAGGTAAGATCACAGCGATTGCAAATATGAGTGAGCGTGAAAGAGCACAGGCAGACAAAGAGGGATATCCGCTTGGGATCTCTGTAGTTCATCCACTCACAGGAGAAGAAGTACCGGTATGGACAGCGAACTTCGTACTTGCAAGTTACGGTGGCGGTGCGGTAATGGCTGTGCCTGCACACGATGAGAGAGATTATGAGTTCGCTACCAAGTATGACCTTCCGATCAAAAGAGTGATCAGCGGAGGTGAAGCACTGCCATATACCGGTGAAGGTGAATTGGTGGATTCCGCTGCATTTACCGGATTGAATAATTATGAAGCTAAGGCCAAGGTCATCGCAACTTTTGAAGAGGCAGGGTTTGGTAAAGGCACGACTAACTTCAAGCTACGTAACTGGGGTGTAAGCCGTCAGCGCTACTGGGGTGCACCGATCCCGTTTGTGCACTGTAAATCTTGTGGTCTGGTACCTGAAAAGATAGAAAATCTTCCGATTGCCCTGCCTGAAGATGTAGAGATCACCGGTGAAGGAAATCCGCTTGAAAACCATCCGACATGGAAACATTGTAAGTGTCCAAAATGTGGAGAGGAAGCTCTACGTGAAACAGATACACTCGATACCTTTGTACAGTCAAGCTGGTATCAGTTCCGTTATGCGACCAATCCTAAGAAGTGGAATGAAGTAGGTATCGATAAAGAGGAAGCGAATTACTGGCTGGGTGTAGACCAGTATATCGGGGGGATCGAACATGCGATCCTTCACTTGCTGTATGCAAGGTTCTTCACAAAAGTACTTCGTGACCTGGGCTATGTCAACATCGATGAGCCGTTCAACCGATTGCTGACACAGGGAATGGTGACCATGGATGGTGCGAAGATGAGCAAGTCCAAGGGAAATACCGTAGACCCGGATAAGCTTATAGAGGAGTATGGGGCAGATACGGCAAGACTCTTTATCCTTTTTGCTGCACCGCCGCAAAAAGAGCTTGAGTGGAATGATAATGCTGTTGAGGGTGCCTTTAGATTCATTAAAAAACTTTATGACAGAGCGGATAAAGTCACAAGCAGAACATTGCCTGTGATCGAGCACGGAGTACTTTCAAAAGAGGCCAAACTTGCACGTCAAAAGATCTATGAGGCGTTACAGAAATCAGCAGATGTATACGAAAAGACATTTGCATTCAACACACTGATCGCAGCGTGTATGGAGGCGATGAACGCCCTTGATAAACAAGAGAGCGCTGAGGTATGGAGCGAGGGAATGTATGTGATGCTCAATCTCCTTGAACCTATCATCCCGCATGCAGCCAGTGAACTGAGTGAAATGCTCTTTGATAGGGAGAATCTCAAAGCACTGCTAGAAGTAAAAGAAGAGGTGTTCGTCCAAGAGAGTATCCTGTATGTTGTAATGATCGGCGGAAAGAAGCGTACGGAGTTTGAGATATCTCCTAGTGCCAGCCAGGATGAGATATTGGCTACTGCAAAAGAAGCCGGAGCAAAATGGCTTGAAGGTATGCAGATCGTTAAAGAGATCGTTGTGCCGAATAAATTGGTCAACTTGGCTGTAAAACCGAGCTAAAAAATGATTAAGAGAGAGGGACCTATGCGTCGTGTTGTAAAATTCTGGATAAGTATCAGTATAGTCTTACTTGTCAGTGCCTGCGGATACAAACCCTCTTCTCATATGATCCAGCATGTATTCTCCGATACTGTCTATGTGGAAGTCAATGTTGATAGAGCTGAACCTGAAAATGCACCCTATGTAAAAGATGAGATGAACCGTTTGGTCTACACGCGGTTTAAGGGGCGTATCGTTTCTAAAGAAGAGGCGCAAAGTAAAATCCGACTCTCTTATGCAGGAAGCAATTTTATCCCACTCTCCTATGAAAATGGTTATGTGACACGGTACCGTGCAGTCATTAGAGTGAAGTTTGACATGGTCACCAAAGAGGGCAGAGAAGAGAAAACGATCAGCAGTATTGTTGAATCTGATATCCAGGAGAGTTCATTGACCTCTTCTGCGTTGAGAATAGAGGCTATACGTATAGGATTGGGAAAAGCACTGGATGAATTCTTGGCATATGTCAGTGCGAAAGGGATGTTAAAAGAGACGAAATGATGGATGCTTTTGACAGATTTCTTCAAAATAAACCTCTTTACTATAAAGAGATAGACCATAAGCGTGTACATAGTGCCTATGGTCTTTTGAAACCCCACATCAAACAGCCCAGAACAGTGCATATCGTAGGAACGAACGGCAAGGGTTCAACAGGCCGTATACTCGCACATCTGGCTTATAAAAGTGGTCTGAGGGTCGGACACTTCTCTTCTCCCCATATCTTAAAGTTCAATGAACGTATCTGGCTCAATGGCAGTGACAGTACGGATGAAGTGCTTGAAGCAGCACATCAAAGGCTTTTTATCATTCTGGGCAGAGAGATGAGCGAAAGTTTGAGTTACTTTGAGTATACCACACTGTTGGCGTTTGTGGTCTTTGAACATTGTGATCTGATGGTTTTGGAAGCAGGGTTGGGTGGAGAATTTGACGCGACCAATGTCTGTGATAAAGCACTCTCTGTCATCACGCCTATAGGCATCGACCATCAGGCTTTTTTGGGTGAGAGTATCGAAGCCATAGCCGGTACGAAGATACGAAGTATTCAAAAAGAGGTGTTGCTGGCACCACAAGTCTATGATGAGGTGCTAAAAGTTGCCAAAGAGATCACAGAGGAGAAAGATGCTAAACTCCATATTTCCAAATGTCCAAGTGAGAGAGCAACACAATTAAGCGTCATCGCAGAGGAGAAATCCTGGGGCGATTATTTGGTAGAGAATGCCTGTGTAGCACTGCAGGCTTTGGATATTTTGAATATCTCTTACCAGATAGATGATCTGCGCACCTTGGAGCTTTTTGGACGTTTTTATCCCTTGACAAAAAACATCCGTATCGATGTAGGCCATAATCCTTTAGCGGCAAAGGCCATAGAGAAAGCATTAGATAAAAAGGTGGTTCTCATCTATAACAGTCTGGATGACAAAGATTATGAAGCCGTATTGCGTACACTCAAGCCCAAGGTCAAACATGTAGAGGTTATCCCCATTCACTCACAAAGAGCGACCACGTTAAGTGAGATAGAAAAAGCGATCAAAAAGGTAGGTATCAACTACAGCTACTTTGAGGGTCAGATAGATGAAAATGAACATTATCTCGTATTTGGTTCATTTTATGTCGTAGAAGAATTTTTAAACAGGATGCAAAAGAAGAGTGATGTACCAAAGTAATATTTACGAATACCTAGAGGCGTTACAGGAAGAAAAACTCCTTATCTGTAAAGATGACAAGGAAGCAGTTCAGATACGGGATATAGCCGTGTTACTTGGATTTGACACGTTTGTTTTGCCGGACCTTCGTGTGAGCGTAGGGGAAGACCTGCGTGCCTATGATGAAGAGATACATACCCTCTTCACACAGTTGGCTTCGTTCTATAAAAGCACAAAGAAAAAGATACTTGTCTCACCGCTGCGCACATTGCTTATCCCTTTCCCAAAAGCAGAACTGTTTGATACCCGAACCATAGAATTTGGTGATACTTTGGATATGCAGGAGCTCAAGGATACGCTGTATCAGTGGGGATACCATTTTACGGATATTGCGGCCAGCCATGGAGAGGTCTCTTTCCGCGGTGATATTATTGATATCTACCCTATAGATGCAGCCAAACCCTACCGTATCTCTTTGTTTGATGAAGAAGTGGAGACTATACAGTTTTATGATGAAGGGACGCAGAAGCGTTCAAGCGATGAGTTGGAATCCTTGACTTTCACACCGGCATTTCTGGCACTGAATAAAACCCAGCATGAAGCACTGAAAAACAGAACGGAACGAAGTGTCTATGATACCTTTGTGAAAGATATAGATTCATTGGGGTTATGGCACCTGGATGATCTGGGAGAGTCTGCTTTAACACTCTGTGAGGGAGTATTGGCATCTGCTTTGGAGGATGAACTCAAAGAAGTGTATGAGCTGGATGAACCGCTTATTTCGCGAAACTCATTTGAACTGCCGGTTATTCCAGAAGGGCATAAATACCGTGATCTCGAAGCAGTGGACCCCAATAAACTGCTCAAATCCCACAAAGACAAAAAGATCACAATCCTTGCTAAAAATGAGAGTATTGTACGTGGCTCCCAGTTGGACTCTTTTGAAAATATATCGTTTGTCTACCAGGAGGGTATCATCAACCTTATGGGTGCAGACAAACTTATCATTTCACTCAACAAGCCTATTAAACGAAAAAAGGTAAAAAAAGCGACGATCATTCTGGATGAATTGAAACCCGGTGACTATGTGGTCCATGAAAATTACGGGGTAGGTATCTTCAAAGGGATAGAGAAACGGGATGTACTGGGGGCTACCAGTGAATTTGTCGTGATGCATTATCAAAATGAAGATGCATTGCTTATCCCTGTTTCTAACCTTGAAGTGATAGACCGGTATGTGGCTGAAGGCGGTGCCTTACCGATACTCGATAAGCTGGGGAAAGCCAGCTTTAAGAAGCTTAAAGAAAAGGTCAGAGAGAAACTTTTTGCGATCGCTTCACAGATCATCAACCTTTCTGCGCAGCGTCATTTGAAAAAAGGTATCAAGTTCAAAATAGATATGGAAGAGCATGCTGTCTTTATGTCCGAGGCGGGTTTTGTACATACAGAAGACCAGGAGCGTGCCATCAATGAGATGTTGGCAGATATGAGCTCAGGCAGGATGATGGACAGACTGCTCTCTGCAGATGTAGGTTTCGGTAAAACAGAGGTGGCAATGAACGGGATGTTTGTAGCGGTCAAAAACGGGTACCAGGCTATGATGATCGCACCTACGACCCTGCTGAGTTCTCAGCATTTCAAAAGCCTTAAAGAGCGTTTTTCCGGACATGATATCAAAGTAGCCAAACTGGACAGGTTCTCTACGACAAAGGAGAAAAATGCTATGCTCAAAGGGCTTGAGGATGGGACCATAGATGTGGTTGTAGGAACACATGCGTTACTTAAAGCGAAGTTCAAGAACCTGGCACTTGTCATTATCGATGAAGAGCATAAATTCGGTGTAAAACAAAAAGAGGCACTCAAAGAGATCTCCATTGATGTGCACCTTCTCAGTATGTCTGCCACACCGATCCCGAGATCTTTGAACCTTGCAATGTCCGAAGTCAAGTCTTTTTCTGAAATTCTCACCCCACCTACTGAACGTCAAGGGGTACGTACCTTTGTGAAAAGCTATGATGATAAAGTGATAAAAGAAGCCATACTCCGTGAGATGCGGCGCGGCGGACAGATCTTTTATGTCTTTAACTCTATCGCTGGGATAGAAGAGAAAAAGAAGCAACTGCTTGAGATCCTTCCCAAGCTTCGTATCGCAGTGCTTCACTCCAAGGTCTCAGCTAAGGAGACCGAGGATGAGATGATGCTTTTTGGAGAGGGAGAGTATGATGTACTGCTCTCTACTTCTATTGTAGAGTCAGGGATACATATGCCGCATGCCAACACGATGATCGTGGATGGTGCGGATAATTTCGGTATCGCAGATTTGCATCAGCTTCGTGGGCGTGTGGGACGTGGAGCCAAAGAGGGGTACTGCTACTTCATGGTCACAGACAAAGAACGTCTGACAGAGAATGCCAAACGCCGTCTGCTTGCGCTCGAGTCACACTCAGACCTGGGAAGCGGTGCGGTACTTGCTTTTCATGACCTTGAGATACGGGGCGGAGGGAATATCATCGGTGAAGCACAGTCCGGGCATATCAAACAGATAGGATATTCACTCTATTTGCGTATGCTGGAAGATGCTATTAAAGAGCTCTCCGGACAGGATAAAGAAGTGGCACAGAACATTGATATGAAACTCTCTATCGATGCGTACCTGAATGAAGAACTGATCGAAGAGGACAGACTGCGTCTCGAACTCTACCGGCGTCTATCCCTTTGTGAAACTACAGGGGAAGTGTATGAGATAGAAGCCGAGATAGCAGACCGCTTTGGAAAGCTCGATGTCATCACCAGACAGTTCATTGATGTGATCGTCATGAAAGTATTGGCAAGAGAAAAAGGTATCTCCAAAGTCTCTTCGTATGGTGAAAATGTCTTTATTGAATTTATGGATGAAAACAAAGAGAGAGTCGTATTGAAATCACCTAGTAAGGATGATGATGACATTATCGCTACAGCCATGGGGTATTTGAAGTAGTAGACTCAGATATTAACCTTCAATTAACCTCACAAAAGTATACTTTTCACATCAATATGTAGGAGAGTAACTTGAGTCAAACCATAGAAAACATCAAAACAGAAATCTCTAAAGTCCTTGTCGGACAGGATAAGATGATCGAAGGACTTTTGGCAGGTTTACTTTGTCGCGGACATATCCTGCTAGAGGGTGTCCCAGGACTTGCAAAAACGACCGCGGTCAATGCATTGGCAAAGACACTGGGACTGAACTTTAAACGTGTTCAGTTTACCCCCGACCTACTTCCTTCTGATATCATAGGTACTGAGATCTATGACCCATCCAACAATACATTTAAGATCAAACAAGGCCCTATTTTCACCAACCTTCTACTTGCCGATGAGATCAACCGTGCTCCGGCCAAAGTACAGTCCGCACTCTTGGAAGTGATGCAGGAGAGACAGGTGACCATCGGGGATGAGACATTCAAAATAGACCTTCCTTTCTTGGTCATGGCGACACAGAACCCTGTAGAACAAGAAGGTGCCTATGAACTTCCCGAAGCACAGCTTGACAGGTTTATGATGAAAGTGGTGGTCGGGTATAACACCAAAGAAGAAGAGCTGGAGATCGCAAGGCGAGTAGCGAATAACAGTTTTGGAGAGATCCAGCAGGTAGCGACCATTGAGGATCTCAACAAGATCAGAGAAGAGGCGCTTCAGGTGCATATGGATGAAGAGATAGAAGCCTATATCATAGAACTGATTTCCGCGACACGTGACCCTAAGGCATATGGCCTTGAAGAACTTGAAGCCTATATCGAATTTGGCGCAAGTCCGCGTGCGAGTATCGATATGTATAAAGCTGCCCGTGCGATCGCTTACTTGAAAGGGCAGGATTATGTGTCACCGATAGAGATCGCCTATATCGCCAAAGAGATCCTTCGCCACCGTATCATACTCTCTTATGAAGCACAGGCGGAAGAAGTGACACAAGATGAGATCATAGAGAAGATCTTAGCTGCGGTTCCAATTCCATAAAAAATAAATACATGTCGACGCGAACGCCCTTGTAAGCGAAGCGATTCGAGAGGGTCGACGACTTTTGCCTACTTTTCTAGAAAAGTAGATAAAACATGAAGAATGAAGATAAACTTTAAAGACAAAAAGAAGAAAGGATAGGTTTGAACAAAGCTGTAAAGAAAATTATCCTTAAAACCAAAAAGCAAGTCTATGGAGATATGCTTGGAAACAATGCCTCGCTCTTTCAGGGTGAAGGTTTTGAATTCGCAGAACTTCGTGAGTATGTCTATGGCGATGATGTCCGTAAGATAGACTGGAAAACCACGGCAAAACTGGGTAAACCTTTTGTAAAGATTTATAAAGAGGAGAGGGAGCTTAATGTCGTTGTCGTCTCGATGCTTGGCGGGTCTGTCTATTTTGGTACGGTGAAACAAAAGTCTGACATTATCGCAGAAGTCGTGGCGACCCTTGGTTTTTCTGCTGTCAAAAACAGTGATCTCTTTTCACATATGATCTTTGCAGACCAACTCTATGAAGCTAGTAAAGCGAGTAAAAAACTCTTTTCCGTACATAAAGCAGTGGAAGATGTGTTCGCATTTGACCCGATAGGTAAAGAGAGTGATTTCTCTGCCTTGGTCGAGACACTGCATAACCGTTTGAAAAAGAAATCCTTGCTCTTTATCGTGTCAGATTTTGTGGGTGATATAGATTTGAAACTGCTGAGTAAAAAACATGATCTCTTTGCAGTGATGGTACGCGACAGGTTTGAAGAGAATCCTTCTGAACTGGGGTATCTCAGACTGATAGATATGGAAAGTAGACAGAGTTTTGAAGGCGATGTGGATAGTGCCACACTCAAAAACTACAAGAAAGCGTTGCATGACAATGATGAAAAGCTCTACAAACAGTTCAAAAAACAGGGGATACGGTTCTCCAAGATCTATACGCATGAAGAACCGGCACTTAAATTAATGAAAAGAATGAGGTGATAGTAATGGATATGAATCAAACGGCAAACATCAATGAGCAACTCAGAGACATCAAACCTTTACTTGAGATACCGGACAGTTCTTACTATATCTATTGGGGTTTGATCGACTTTGCCATTCTCCTGGTGGCGGCTATTTTGTTTTTTATAGCGAAAAAACTTTGGGATAACAGAAAGATCAATCTTGCAAAAGGCTACCTTGAAGCCATGAAAAAGATAGACTGGAAAGAGACCAAAAAGTCTGCCTATGAAGCCACACACTATGCAAGACTTTTGGCAACGGATGAGAGAAGAAAAGAGCTGTTTTCTCAACTCGAACCACTGCTTGAACAGTACAAGTATAAAAAAGAGGTAGAGAGCGTAGATCAGGATACACTCAACAAATTCAACCTCTATGTGCAGGTGGCGGATGAGTCAGTTTAGTTTTGAGTATCCTTACCTGTTTGGGGTATTGATTGTATTCATTCTTTGCAGTGTTTGGTGTAAAGAGAGAAGCCGTGCCATCTTTTTCCCACATGTCAACACGTTGATGGCAAAGAGTGCAGGGAAATCCTCCCTGCTTTCAGTATTGAAATGGGTGGGTATCACAGCAGCTGTGATCGCGTTGGCTTCACCGGTACTTACAAAAAGCTACTCCAACACTAAAAAAGAGGGACGCGACATCGTACTGATCATCGATTCGAGCGATTCGATGCGACAGCAGGGGTTTGACCCCTCTGATCCATGGAAAAACAAGTTTGATGTCGTCAAAGAGGTTGTGGGAGACTTTATAGAAAAAAGAGAGAATGACCGTATAGGTATGGTTACATTTGCAGATGTTGCCTTTATCGCATCACCGCTTACGTTTGAAAAGAAGTTTTTGACAGACATCACAAAAATGCAGGAGATGGGTATGGCAGGGAAACGAACGGCGATCAATGATGCCATCGTACAGAGTTACAATCTCTTGAGCAAAAGCAAGGCAAAGTCTAAGATCGCTATTTTGCTTACCGATGGTATAGACAATATGAGCAAGGTACCGTTCGCAGATGTGAAAAGTCTTATAGAAAAGCGTGATATCAAACTCTATGCCATAGGAGTGGGTGATGCACGTGATTATAATGCGCAGTATTTGCAGGCATTGGCAGATGCTGGTAAGGGATTGGCATTTGGTGCGCAGGATGCAGCAACACTCTCTCAAGTCTATAGTGAGATAGACAAGCTTGAGGCTACAAAGATCGATGACAAAAAGATAGTGCAGCATACCTACCTCTATATCTATCCTCTTTTCTTGGCCATTTTGAGCCTGTTGATGTTTGTCTATATCAGAAACAGCAGGGGGTTATAGCGATGAGTTTTGTCAATCCACAGTTTTTTTGGGCACTGATCATTCCTTTTGTCATCTTTGCGTTTCTCATCTCTACGAACAAAGAGAGACTTGCCCGTATCTTTGATGAGAAGGTACTGAAACGTTTGAGTGCAACAGATGAGAGTATGCCCCTAGTCGTACGTAACATTCTGATGCTCTTAGCACTCTTTCTGATGATCGTAGCAATGGCCAGACCGGTGATAGAAAAGGGGGATAGAAGAGTAGAAGTGCAGGGATTGACACTGCTGACTGCCCTGGATATCTCCGGTTCTATGCGGAGTACCGATGTCTATCCCAACCGTTTGACCTTCGCCAAAAAGAAGATGAACACTTTTTTTGATGCCATGCTGAGCGATGAGATCGGTGTCGTGGCCTTTGCCTACAGCCCTTTTGTCCTGGCACCTTTTTCAAGTGACAAGGAGACTTTGAAAATGATGGTGGATGGGGTAGATGACAGCTATATCAACATGGGCTCTACAGATTTCTCGGCTTTGGGTGAGCTGGCAAGTTCGTTGCTTGAAAAAAAGAAGCCCAAGATAATGGTCCTTTTTACGGATGGAG
>JBNLDB010000038.1:0-10455 GCA_050304115.1 Sulfurovum sp.
ATAAACATCCATGCAACAACCTCAACAGTAAAAAGTGTTTTGATCTGATCTTTGAAGAGGTAGCCTACTATGGCCAAAGGTAAAAAAGCAACAATAAGTTTTTGCCACAGTGCTATTTTCTTGAAAGTAATTTTTTCTTTATAGATAAGCATCACAGCCATAATTGCAGCAAATTGGATAATGACTTCGTACGCTTTTGTCAACGAATCTTGAGAAACACCCAAGAACTTACTTGCGACTATCATATGCCCTGTAGATGAAATGGGAAGAAATTCCGTAATTCCTTCTAATATTCCTATGATTATCGCTTGAAAAATATCCAATGTATACCTTTTTTAAACCATGCTGGAAAAATAACTCTCATCTTTTGCCAATAGTGCTTTGGGTGTACCACTATCAACTACTTCACCATCTTCCAACACATAAATGAACTCTGCACTTTTGATCGTCCTGAGTCTGTGTGCGATAGTGATCACTGTCTTTTGGGACAAAAAGTCATGCAGTGCATCAAACAGTTTCACTTCTGTATGTATATCCAATGCCGAGGTTGACTCATCAAAGATCACCACTTTGGGATCAGATAGGATCATCCTTGCTATTGCTACCCTTTGTCGTTGCCCTCCGCTGAGCTTGATACCGTCTTTCCCGACCAGCGTATCAAGTCCCAGATCTAAACGCTCTATGACATTTGTCAGTTGTGCAATGTCGAGTGCTTTTTGCACTGCATCCTTACTGTACTCTTTGCCTAGCGTTAGATTAAACAGCATTGTATCATTAAAGAGTTTAGGATGTTGCAAGATGAGATGAATATTTTCTCTTATCGTGGAAAGTTTCAATGCTTTGTTCGAAACTCCCCCATAGATAATTTCACCCTTGTCCAATGGATAAAAACCTACAAGTATATTGGAGAGTGTTGTCTTTCCAGAACCGCTGGCACCTACTATAGCGACCTTTGAACCTTTTTTGATGTGCATATTAATATTACTTAATATTTTTTTGTTCTTCTGATAGGAGAATGAAAGATCTTTCACCTCTATATCAATGGCATGCTGAGATGCAAAAGGATCGTGCTCTTCTTCTCTTTGCGGTTCCTGTTCCATCTCATAGATACCGTTGATACGTGCACAGGCTGCTTTGGCTGTAGAGAGTGCGTATTGAAAATTGATAATATCTTGTGTAGGTGTGACCATTACCCATAGGTATGAAAAGATAGCGAGCATCAACCCCACGGAGAGATCTGAGTATGCCACTGCCAAGATACTGACTGCCCTGAAAACCTCATACCCGCTCAGGAATACCAGATAAGAGTACTTCATTGCCGCTTCACTCTTATACCCGTATGCGATCGCATGCTCTTTGAGTTCCCTGGCCTTCATTTCACTCTTGTCAAAGAAGTATGCTTCCTTATTTGCCGCACGGATCTGATGAAAGAGTTCCAAAGTTTCATTCAATGCAGACTGGAAGAGTTCCACTGCTCTGTTTTCCTCTTTTTTGAGCTTACCGATATTTCGTGCCAATTTAGCAGTAAAGAAGACCACAATGGGATTGGTGATCAAAATGAACAGGGCAAGCTGCCAGTGGATCCACAGGAGTACTGCTGCAGAAAACAGTAATACAAATGAAGCGATGATGAATTTAGAGATCGTACTGCTGACAAAACCGTCTATCGTCTCTACATCCGTGACCAATTTGGAAGTCACCGCCCCGACACGCATCGTCTCATACTCCTTGAGTGAAACATATTTAAGATGTTTCAGTAATGACTCTCTCATTTTGTACGTAATATTTTTTGATATGATCGTAAATATCCTGCTTTGCATGATGCCAAGAAGTACGCTCGAGACACGAAGAAAGATGATAAGGGCTAAAACAAAGAGGACGTACCCTTTGGTGTCCGAAGTAAAGAGATGTTCAGATATCCAGGTGATGAATCCATGGTCCTGTCCCAGTAAAAGCTCATCTACAAGTATAGGGATAAAAAGCGGAATGATAACAACAAGCAGTGTCGAGAGCAGTGCAAGTACATTGCCCCAAAAGACATCTTTTTTATAGTCGAACAGTTGTCGCACAATCCCTTTGATACTACAACTGTTATTTTGCATTAGATCGCGTCTACTATCTGAAGTATTTGTGTGAGGTCTTTCTCATCTACACAATGTGTCGCTGCCTCTTTCAGTACAGGTTTTGCACAAAATGCCACACGTGTATCTGCATGGGCGAACATACTGAGGTCATTGGCACCGTCACCTACGACAAGCGTATCTTCACGGCCTACACCAAGCAGTCCCTGCATACGGGTGATCATATCGCCTTTGGCATTACTGTACATCATCTCTCCGCCTACCTGTCCGGTAAGTACACCATTTTCTGCATGTAAAAAGTTTGAGAAGTCTGCATTTACCCCCAGTCTCTCACATGCTGGCTTAGTAGCATTTCTAAACCCGCCGGAGAAACAGACGACCGTATACCCTCTCTCTTTCAGCCCTGCCACTACTTCAGCTGCACCGGGCATCATAGGAAGATCGCTGCAGATCTCATTGACCTTCTCTTCTTCCAAACCTTCAAGCAGGGCTACCCTTGCTCTAAGGGACTTATAGAAATCCAACTCACCTGCCATGGCTCTTTCAGTGATCGCTGCGACCTGTGCTTCTAGTCCGAGGGGTGCTGCAAGAAAATCAATGGTCTCGCCATCCATAAGTGTTGAATCAAAGTCAAATACGGCTAATTTACTCATCCTAATCCCTAATTAATATTTGTTAATATATTATGCTTAGGTCATTCTGTAATAACCCTCTATGCATTATTTAGGTAGAATTATAACTAATTAAACTATAACTATAAAGAGTATATTCATGTTTGAAAAATTTTGCGACATTCTTTGTAACGATAAGAAGTTCATTACGGTGGAGATAAACCCTCCACATGGAGCATCCATAGATGGCATCATAGCTGACATTAAAAAACACGATCTGCAGAACAAAGTCACAGGTTTTTCATGTACGGACAATCCTTTGGCAAAACTCAAGATGTCAGGTGTACTCTCTGCCATCAAAGTACAGCAGACATTTGAGAAACCTGTCATTGCCACGATGAGTATGAGAGACAAGAACAAGCTATCTCTGCAGTCTACGCTTCTTGGAGCGAATGACTTTGATCTGCGCTGCATCCTTGCACTGACAGGTGACCCGGCAAAGTATTCAGACCAACCGGAAGTGAAAGGTGTCTTGGAGCGTGACTCTACCCTGCTTTTGAGCATCATCTACCATCTCAACAAAGGGGTTGACTACAGTAATAAGCCGTTAAACCCTGCACCTAAACCGATCTATCCGTTTGCTGTGAGCAATGCCACCGCAAAAGACATGAACAGCCTCAAAAAACGAATGGTCAAGAAACTCAATTACGGTGCACGTGCCATCATCACACAGCCAGTATATACCCTGGAAAATGCCAAAGAACTCTTGGCACTTTTTGAAGAAGCCAAGGCGATGAGCATCAGAGATACGGCAAAAGAAGCCCAGCTTGTCTTGGGTCAGTTCCCTATCGTAAGGGCAAAAACGGCCAACTTTATTGATGACAAGGTCCCTGGTATCTCTGTGCCTAAAGACATTATAGACGAGATGAACCTCGCAGCAATGGACGGAGAAGAGAGAGAACAGGAAGTAGGATTCGCACTTTCAAAACGTATCTTTGATGAGATGATGGATATCCACGGAAAAGTGCATTTGATGACACACAATCGTTTTGATCTGTGTAGTCAGCTCATAGGTTGATCTACGACTACAGCATCCTATTTCTTCAAATAGGATCTCTGCGCTTTAGATCTCTACCCCATCAAAGATCAACGGATAGAGTAACCCGTAAAGGGTGACAAAAAGCAGCGGGACTGCCCAGATAAGCCCGATACCCAATGCCAATGCACCCAGTGTCATGATGATACTGAGAAGCAAAAAGAGTCCAAAAACTTTAAACCAAGGTTTGGTTACAGATTTTCTTGAAAGTTCCATCGCCTCCCAGACATCCATGCCTTTATCCGCTATAAGCGGCCGTGTAAAGATATAGGCGATACTCAAATAGATACCTGGAAGAATCAACAGTACAAAACCTATCACCGTCATAATATAAATGAGTAGCGCAGCTAATGACAGTCTACCCGTAAGATGATAGTAATTAAATATAGATTGAAATGCTATATGCTCTCCGCGTGAATAGTGGATGGCAAGCATCATAATACCAACGATCAACGGCATAAGTACTGGGTAACTTAAGATGGTCACAATCTGTTGGTTCAAAAGGTTAGGTTCCGCAGGAGCTGGTGGTGAAGGGAAAAATATACCCAATACAATTTGAACGATAATGGAAATAACGACATAAACAGCAAATGCCGCAAAAAAGATTCCCTTGACACCTTCTATACGACTAAATCCCTTTTTTATGATCTCTATAATATCAAAATCATACTCCGGTATGTTTGTGACATCTACATTTTCATTCTTCATCTTATCCCTTTCACTCTAGATAAATCATTATAGCTTAAAAACTATTATTGTTAAACTTCTTCTGATATACTCACAAAAATCATAATTAGGAGACTATATGTCTGAATTACAAAAGTTTCGTTGGGTCAACAAAATCGAAGGGGTATCATTTATCATCCTGATCTTCATCGCTATGCCATTGAAATACAGTTTTGGTTATCCTATGGCCACTAAAGTCGTAGGTATGCTGCACGGCCTGCTCGTTTTTGCTTTCATCTATCAGATCATTGAAGCGAAGAAAGAAGCCGGATTCACACTCAAAGAGACAGCACTTTACTCACTCTTATCACTGATCCCTTTTGGGTCTTTCTATACAGACAGGCTGCTTGCTAAAAAGATGACTATCGCGTAACGTGCCCCTTTAGCCACTGCTACAATAAGGGAAAACCACTTAAAGTTATAACGTAAAACCCCCGCAATGAAGGTCAACGGGTCCCCTATGATGGGAACCCATGACAGCAGAAGGGTCCAACCTCCATAGCTGTCAAAAAAACTCCTTGCCTTCTCCATTTTCTTGGCCGAAAGGTGTCCTTTTTTTTCAAGGTAGATTTCACCTTTTAAACCTAACCAATAATTCACCATAGACCCCAAAGTATTCCCCAGTGTTGCAAAGATCCATAAGAGTATCACAGCGTGACCTTGAGAAATATCGTAAAGCAGTACTCCCTCACTTCCCAATGGAAGCAGTGTGGCAGAGAGGAACGCTACTATAAAAAGTGTAATGTAGACCATTTAAAGTGTCTTAAAGTGCATTTCTCCCTCTTCCATGACACCTACCATACCCTGGCATGCCAATGAGGGCAACGAGATATATTTACCTATGGTCTTACACTGATGAAAGTGGCCTTCGATTACGAGATCTGCTTCACGGTAGTGTTCCAATATCTCTTTCACCCTTTTCTCGAATCCGGGAAAGGTAAAACAGATATGTTTTTTTGACAACTTTTTCATCCGATGGTCGATGATCGCTTTTTCAAAAGGTTTAAGGTAAGTGAGTGTTTTTTTATTGCGTAGGATTTTACAGTAGAGATCATAGCCGAATCCTGTGGCATACTTGTCACCATGGGAGATCGCCACTTTTTTCTCTCCGAATTCAAACATGATCGGCTGCTCTTCCCTACTGTATACATGGATATCAGGGAAAAGTTCTTTAAGACAAAAATCATGGTTTCCTTCAAAGTAATGGATATCAAGCTTTTGTGAAAGGGTTTGCAAAAGTGCGATGGCTTCTTGTGAAAAGGTCTGTATGTAGTCATTATGTCCAAAGAGCAGATCGAAGTTATCACCCATCAAAAAGAGCTGAGAGGTTTGTAGTTCCCCATTCTCCAGCTTTTTGAGCAACTCTAAAAACGCATCTCCGTGATGGGGGTAATGTGAGTCAGCAATAAAAAGTGCCTGCTCTTTGATCTCAAACATCTCTTCTCCATTCATCGCTCTTTCCTGTCACAGTGAACGCCCTTGTAAGCGCAGCGATTCGAGAACCGTGACGACTTTTGCCTACTTTTCTAGAAAAGTAGAAAAGAAATCCAAACTATAATAAAATAATACTTCTCTATGGTATGTAGGCAATCGTTGGAATACCCATACCTTCATCATACCCGCACATCAGGTTCGCTGCTACAAGTGCTTGGGAACTTGCACCCCGCAGGAGATTGTCAATGGCAGAAGAGACAAAAAGTGCATTACCGTTTTTGACTGCAAAAATGTCACAAAAGTGTGTGCCTGCCGTACTTTTAATATCGACCGGTGTTTCTCTGATACGGATAAATGGATCGTTCGCATAGTGTTTTTTCAACACTTCAAGCGGATCGATATCTTCTTTTAGCGTTGCATACACTGATACCAGTTCCCCACGTGTCGCAGGGATAAGATGCGGTACAAAATTGACATTCATCTTCGCACCGTGTACCTTCTCTATCTTCTCTGCTATTTCCGGTGCATGTCGGTGTTTGATCGGGTTGTAGGCAAAGATATTATCGTTGATCGTCACAAAATGTGCCGTTTCGCTCAGTGTTTTACCTGCACCACTCACACCGGACTTTGCATCGACAAACAGAGGTGCAGAGGTATCAAGATACGGTATGAAAGGTAAGATACCCAACAGTGTTGCCGTAGGATAACAACCAGGACCTGCAGCAAGGTTCGTACCCTTCAACTCTTCTCTATAATACTCGATCAATGCATAGGTTGCATCAGGCAAGTGCGTTTTATCTTCATGCGCACAGTAATGCGCTTCATAGGTATCCAACTCCAAACGATAATCAGCAGAGAGGTCGACGACTTTCACCCCTTTATCCAAAAGCTCTTTCGCAAATCCCATAGAAGCTTTATGAGGAAGAGCCAGGAACACAAGTTCACAGTGTTCAGCTACAGATGCTGCCTCTGCTTTTTCTACAGGGTGGCTGATCACATCTACCAGTGAAGGATGCAGTTTTTCTATCATCGTATCGCCATGAGTCGTGGCAAGATAGGTCAAGTGAAAGCCATCATGGGTCACCAACATTTTAACCAATTCCAGCCCTGTATATCCGCTGGCCCCTACAACACCTACTTTTACCATCTATCAGCCCTTTTAATCTAGGTTGATCTCTTTGTAAGAGATCTCTTCAATATCATATGTTTTTTTACCACCAGGGAGTTCAAGTAATACTTCATCCCCTTCTTCTTTACCTATCAGTGCACGAGCCATAGGAGACTGAATAGAGATCAACCCTTTGGATGGATTTGATTCTGTACCCCCTACAATCGTATAGTGTGTCTCTTCACCTGTACTTTGATCTGTCAATTCTACTGTTGAGCCAAAACTGACCCTGGTATGTGAAAATGTTGAAGGATCAACGACCTGCGCACGCCCAACGAGATCGGTCAACTCTGCAATACGTGCTTCCATCAGTCCTTGCTTGTCCTTGGCTGCATGATACTCCGCATTTTCCTTAAGATCACCGAGTTCTCTTGCTTCATCAATGACTTTGGCTATAACACCTCTCTCTACAGATTTTAAGTGTTCAAGTTCTTCTGACAATTTATTGTACGTTACTTTTAACATCGGCTCTTTTTGCACGATAGATCCTTTAAAGTGATTCATTTATAGATAATTGCAGGTATTATACCAAAAAGGTTATAATACCGATAAAATAATAGACCTCTTTTAAGATTTATAAAAGAAGTCTACCGATAGAGTATAGTAAATGAAACAAATATTAGTCACCAATGATGATGGTTTCGAGTCTGAAGGACTTATAGCACTGGTTGAAGCACTCAAACCTTTAGGACATGTCAGCGTTGTAGCACCGACCACAGAGAAATCAGCATGCGGACACTCACTGACATTGACAAGACCTCTCAATTTTGTCGAAATAGAAAAGGATTTTTATAAGCTGGATGACGGTACACCGACAGATTGTGTGTTTCTCGCGCTCAACAAGATCTTTACTAAAGAGAAACGACCGGACATTGTGATCTCAGGTATCAATATAGGTGCCAATATGGGTGAGGATATCACATACTCCGGTACAGCATCCGCCGCCATGGAAGCCGTACTACAGGGTATTCCAGGCATTGCCATTTCCCAAGTATATAGAGACAAAGGTGAGAGTATCAAAGCATTCGGATATGAACTGGCACAAAAGAGCATCGTCACCTTGGTAGAAAAGATATTTGCTGATGAGTTCCCTCTTCCTTCACGTAAATTTTTAAATATCAATATCCCTCCTGTACCAAGCTCCAAGTGTAACGGTTTTAAAGTGACGCGTGCGGGGAACCGTCTTTATACACACCATGCAGAGGTACATCATAATCCTCGAGGTAAAGAGTACTACTGGATAGGTTTGCCTGCTTTAGGATGGATGGAAACACAAGGGCATGTCACAGATTTTGAAGCGATCAACGATGGGTATGTTTCCATTACACCTGTGCATCTGGACATGACAAGCTATGATGATATCAAATCTTTGGATGCGTGGCTATGAGGTTCCAACGCTGCCGTATGCTCTTTGGAGATGAAAATTTTGAAAAGTTACAAGAAGCAAAGATCCTTATTTTAGGTGTGGGTGGTGTAGGTTCTTATGCACTTGACTGCCTTTACCGTTCAGGGGTGAGTGATATTACTATCCTCGACTATGATGTGTATGATGAGTCCAACCAGAACAGACAGATAGGTTCAGATGCCGTAGGGATGATCAAGGTTGACCGCCTCAAAGATCTTTACCCCGGTATTAAGACCATACATCAGCATATGACCGTGGCCTGGGTACAAGAGTTTGATTTTGAACCGTATGACATTGTCATAGATGCTGCAGATACGACCAAAGTGAAGATAGAAGTGGCTAAAAAGTGTTACAAAAAGCTTATCATGGCACTGGGCTCAGCCAAGCGTTACGATACCAACAAGATCGAAGTCACTTCCATTTGGAAAACCCATGGTGATGCACTCGCAAGAAAAATACGAAACGAACTCAAAAAAGCAAAATTTGACCGGAATTTTACTGTCGTATTTTCACCTGAACAGGCCAAATGCATAGAGAAAGGTTCGTGTGTTGCAGTAACGGGCGCTGTTGGCCTTACTACCTGTTCGGAAGCGATAAAGAGGATCCTTAAATAGTTTTCGCGTCTTAAAGTAGCACATGATGCATCTGTACTGTTGCTTTGGGATAAAACTAGCATAATTTAACTATTTTGGTTAGACTGCTTAATAAAAAACAAAGAGTACAACCTATGACCACTTTCCCACTTGACAATGTAAAACGCCTAAGAAAAGAGCTTGCAACCCATCCTGTGTATGCAGCAGTGACAGATATGGATGATCTCACCATCTTCATGCAGCATCATATCTATTCGGTTTGGGATTTTATGTCCTTGGTGAAATACCTGCAAAACCGGATCGCACCGGCACGCACTCCATGGCTTCCTCAAGGTGATGCACAGGTACAGCGTTTTATCAATGACATTGTGCTGGAAGAGGAATCAGATGAAGGTCTTCCTCTGGAAGATGGCACGCCTACTTACACCAGTCATTTTGATCTTTACAGATCAGCTATGGAAGAGGTAAAAGAAGGAAGCAATCGCCTCATTAACGTGTTTATAGACAAAGTCACATCTGACTCTTTGGAGAGTGCACTCAACACGGTTCAAATACCTTCTCCCGCTAAGGAATTTATGGAAACGACATTTAGCTTTGTGCATAGTGATAAACCTCACGTGATCGCTGCGGCCTTTGCTTTGGGAAGAGAACATATTATCCCAGAAATGTTCCGTGCATTGCTGGATAAAATGAAAATATCAAGAGATGAAGCAAAAGTATTTCACTATTATCTGGATCGTCATATAGAACTTGATGGGGATCATCATGGACCGATGTCTTTACGTATGTTGGACCTACTATGTGAGAGAGATGAAGCAAAGATCGCAGAAGCTGAAGAAGCAGCTCTTGATGCGATCAGAGCCAGAATAAAGTTTTGGGACGGCGTTTTGTTGGCGATTGAAGAGGGTAAAAAGAGGTCAGCCTGAGAACCATCAACCAGACCGTTCAATGTTTTACGTCACCGATAGATAAGAATAACATCACAATTAATTGTCTATCGTTGAGCGACTCCAAGTAAGATACTCATCAGTTTTTTAAACGCTTTAGGGCTTATATTTTCTTTTATAGTTTTCATTATAAAACCTCCTATATAGAAGATTTTATAAGGTTTTCTATTGAAAGATGAAGATTTATAGCCTGCAAACGTTGCTACAGCAAATAACCTTTTAGAGATGTTAGATTATAAGGCTTTGCCTCTTGGAGTACAACGATACTAATCAGCTGCTCAATTTTTTATGTCAGATGAAGTAACACATGCCACCCGACCGATGCCCCGTCGCCCCAAACACCTCTGGGATGCGTGGGAAGCAACCGTCGGGCATATTCATAGCAATCACAGCG
>JBNLDB010000039.1:0-10293 GCA_050304115.1 Sulfurovum sp.
ATATCATTAAAGAGGCCATGCTCAAAGAGAAGTGTGAAAGACGTGATCTGGAAAAAATACTCTATGAGGATATGTATAAAGATGTCTGCTGTTTCAATGAGCTTGCAAAAAAGATCAATATCCCTACACTGATACTATGGGGAGACAAAGATAGGATGACACACATAGACAATGCAACGCTGTTTCATGAGACCATTAAGAACAGTAAACTGGTCATCTTGCCAGAGATAGGACATGTACCGATACTGGAAGATCCTGAAAGAACGGCTGATACGGTTGAAAAGTTCATCAAACATGTGGATCATCCTTAGTGCTGAAGGCTCATATCTCAGTTAAAGGCTTTGTCAAGAGATATCCCCCTACAAGTATAGGAACGATACCTAAGACTTGACGAAGTTCCGGCACTTCATTAAGATAGAAGTAGGCAAAGATAAGTGTCATCATGGGGACCAGTCCCAGCATAGCAGAAAGTTTGGTGATGGATGTACGGTGTAACGCTTCTATCCACATGATCTTTGAAACGACATAGATCAAGATGCCGATGAAGAGTAAAGAGGGCAGGGCCGATACAAAAGCATTATACTCTACAGCAGGTTCAAAGACCCATGCCATAAGGGCTATAAACGGTAGACCTACGAATGTTCTAAATCCCAAAATGGTCTCAGACGAACAAAATTCACGTGCTCTTTTCTGGTAGAGATTGGCGATAGGTGCAATGGCAGCGGCTACCAGTATCAGCAGATCGCCCTTATTGAATGTGAGTTCATCAGGAATGAGGATGATGAGCGCACCACTCCCCATAATAAAAGCACCCCATAGATGCAAAGTGTGCATCTTTTCTTTGCCGAGGAGATTGAAGTAGAGGTACGAAAAGAGCAGCTGCAGGAAGATAATGACAGCCATATTTCCTGCTGTCGTGTAGCGCATCCCTATGAAGACAAGTGCGAAGAGAGAAGTGATCCAAAAGCTTGTAAGCAATAGATCTTTGTAAGCGGCTTTGTTCTTAAGCTCTTTAAACCTGTCACGTTTGAACATGATCATGATAAAAAAGACCAAAGCGATGAGAAGGGAGTAAGTATAAGTATGAAGTGCCCCGATGTAGGACATGGCGACAATAGAGAATATAGGAAACCAGGACTCAAGTATGGAAAGACCGACCATGAGTATTTCACCTTCTCTTTCCTTTGTCATATGTTCCCTTTGTTTTTTAACTTATTGTATCGAAACTCTACTACACATAAAGTACAGCCTAAATAGAGTAAGATAATAAGTATAAATCATGAAGGCAGGGTATATGTATCAGCAAAACGCTAAAATAACGGTTCTCATTCTCTTTTTTCTACTCTCAAGTACCTCTCTTTTTGCCGGAGAGAGTGTGTTTGTCCAAAGTACAGTACATATTATGTTGGGTGCTTTTGTCGCGGGGATTTTACTGACCTTCACCCCCTGTGTTCTACCCATGGTACCGATAGTCTCCAGTGTCATTGCAGGTCAGGGGGAAAATATCACCAAGACAAAAGCGGTGATACTCTCTGTCTCATATGTTCTGGGTACTGCAGTGACCTACGCGCTTATGGGGGCACTGGCAGGAGCAACAGGCGAACAGTTACAGTCCTATTTCCAAAATGTTTGGGCTATCGGTGCGATGAGTCTGATCTTTGTTCTCATGGCCTTGTCCATGTTCGGACTTTTTATGATAGAGCTTCCCTCCTTTATACAGTCTAAACTGAATGCAGAGTCACAAGGTCTCAAAGGTGGAAAAATAGGTATGGTCTTCCTGCTTGGGATGATCTCGGCACTGATCCTGGGTGCCTGTGTCTCACCGATACTGATCTCGTTTTTATCTGTGGCTATCTCTACCAATGATGCTATACGGGGTGCCTTGACGATGTTCTTTTTGGCTCTGGGGATGGGAGTACCGCTTATTGTACTGGGATTTGGAGCCGGATATCTACTCCCTAAGGCCGGAGGGTGGATGAACAAAGTGAAGTATGTTTTCGGGGTATTGCTTCTTGGTGTTGCCATAGAGATATTTTCCACGTTGGAACTTGTAAATACACTGTTGCTTTGGGGTGTCTATGCCGTGGGTATCAGTATCTATCTAGGTGCGACACAGGCACTTGAGAGTGAGAGTAGCGGATGGCAAAAACTACAAAAAGCATTTGCAACGGTGCTACTTATATGGGGTACCATACTTATGGTAGGTGCAGGGTATGGAGAAGAAGATATCTATCATCCTCTTCCTAAAACTTCTGTGACTGTTATGAACGATGGCAAGGTTAAACTCTCCGGTGCAATGCCTTTTGAAGAGATAGCCAATATTACAGCCTATGATATAAAACGACGCCAGGCGATGGATGAGAATAAAACGATGATCATCTTCTTCCATACCGATACCTGTCCGGTTTGCAAGCACTTAAGGGACACCACTTATAAAGACCCAAGAGTGCAAGAGATACTGCAAAATGAGTATGTCGCAGTGAGTGTCAATATGAGCGATAAGTCAGACAAAAAGATAGAAGAACTCAAACAGATGTTCCAAGTATTTGGACCTCCGGGTTTTGTCTTCATCGGTCCTAATGGTAAAGAGATAAAAGATTCAAAGTTTTATGGCTATCAAGAACCCGAAGAGTTTTATGATACACTGGAACTCATGGTAGAATAAAAGAGTCAAATATACACCTTGCTTTCCAAATATTTCGGAAAGCTGAGCATCATTGCCAAGAGAGTGTGCATTTTAGTTATAATTTTTCAAATAAGAACAAAGGACAGATCATGATGGAAGAATCATTAAATGTATTGGGTGAGCCCTTAGAACCTTGCAGTCTGAAGCCTCTAACAGGTTTTCATAGAGATGGATACTGCAATACGGGTGATCATAATCCTGCGGTACATGCAGTATGCATCTATGCGACAGAGGAGTTCCTGGCATACTCTAAAAAGGTAGGGAATGACCTCTCTACACCGATACCTGAATACAACTTTGCAGGGGTAAAACCCGGACAAAGCTGGTGTCTTGGAGGTCATAGTTTTGTCAAGGCACACCTGGATGGCATGGCACCACAGATCTTTATCCATGCAACGCATAAGAAAATGCTTGAATTGATCGATCTGGAAACTTTGAAACAATACGCTATAGATCTATAACAGTCGATTACATATATATTTTATGAGAGAGAATAGCTGTATCGTACGCTTTCTCTCGCTCAGAAGAATGACTTTCTGTTGAAAACAAGAAAAGTAAGCGCACGATCTTTAAAGTGACATTTACATAGTGCGAACACAGAGTTGAAAGACTAAATTGCAGCCTTCTTAAAGGAAGTGTTGCCAGAAATGATTTCGTAGCACTCTGTGCGCAAAACGTGATAAGTACGTTGGTCTATGCGTGTCACCTGGATTTCCAGATTTTCACTTAGTCGTCGCATCTCTGCGATGCCTCCGTAACTCTTACCAAGTTTGAGACATGAAGACCTTTGACCTATCTCCTAAACTCTTAGGAATTTGTCACTGATTAATAGTAACACATTTGTGTGTACTCTATGTGTAGTTTAGGATGATCCTTTTTGTGTGCACTGTAGAGTAAAAATGGGTGGAGAGGCTTAATCTATAAACAATGCCTGTTCACCTTTTTGGGGCATCCGACAACTCTCCATCTTTCCAAAGATCTTATAACGGTGAGTAGCTATGAGGTCATAGATATAGTCTCTTATCACCCTTGGGATAAGGTAAAACAGATTTGTAAATATCCATATGCCCCCCAATGACCTGAGGATCCTAAGGATGGCAGTTGATTTGTAGTAAAGTGTACCGTTTTCATAGAAAACGATACTCTCTATGTTTGGCTTCAAGTCCAACCTCTTTACAAACTCACCCTGCAGGGAGGTGTAGTGAAATCTCTTTTGCGTATCTATGCGTATCAGTGTATCTACGGATTTGTTACAGAAACCACAGACACCATCAAAGATGATGACTCTTTGGGTATCTTCAGTTTGAAACCAGCTTGCATCAAAAGTAAAGAGGTGTATCATCATAACACCAAGCGTCAGGTCCGGAAAATCAACGATCATCAAGATACCCAGATGCATTGCCATGATCATACACCATGCTATGAGCCGTGTTTTTGAAAAAATGACCAAAAGAGCGAAACCTATCTCAAGTGCGAGTGCGGACCAGGTCAGCATCTCTCTAAACAGTTCAGGTGTTGTGAGTAACAGGTCACGTATAAAATAATCTCTGGCCAAAGGGTTATAGAGCAGGTGGGTAATGGCAGAACCGTCTATCCAACTGGGTGCCATCGCTTTATCAATGCCACTAATGGTGTAGGCAACGCCGGCAATGATCCATGCACCCCAGTAGAGTATAGGCGGCATAGCCCATGATCCATCTGTTTTCTCCACACCCCATCCTTCACCTTTTGGGATAAGTGCAAGGGCCAAGAGTAACCAACCGACCATTGGCAATCCGGGGTTCAGTATGAGGTTGTTCTGATGAAAAAGAGAGGCCCATCCATACCATAGAAGCAGTGCTGAGGTACGTCTAAAGAAGCCTATCATTACAAAGAAAGAGAGCAGTGCCATTATTGTTACAAAAAGAGTGACTGCCATCGTACTATCATAGAGATAGAGTATGTTTGGAAAGGCACCATATGTAAGGTTGAACCTGACATCAGATATCAACCCTGAACTGCTCCATATCTCTCCGGCAACAGGTATGAGATGGAGAAAATGAATGAGCAGATAAAGTCCGAAAATGACTCTAAACATGGCAAACTGATACGCAGGGTAATAAAGGGTTGAAGACCTACTTGACATTCTCTTCTCCTATGGGTAAAACGTAGGTTTTCTCTTTATTTTTTGTGTTACTGTGGAGCTCTAAAGAGGCATTTTTGATCTCACCCAGATGAAAGGTTTTTGCAAGCACCCCAGGGGTGATAAACGCATAGTCCAACACTGAACCTACAAGTTCTTTGGGAAGAATAGGCCCGTAAGAGATGGCTGCTCCTAGGACATTTCTATAGTTATAGGGTTTATTAAGCTGTGCATAGAGTTCAGGGGTTATTTTGATACGTTCTTCTTTATTATCCCGTTCATAAACTAAAGTAAAATCCAGTGCAAACGTTTCCAAGAAACCTTTTTGTTGGGTAAAGACGATGGGGAGGGGTGAAGCTACTGTGATGAGCCCCAGGTTCTTGATGGTTTTGTTACCTGTGATGTGTCCTAAAGACTGCAGTAATCCTATACCTACAAGCAGTATAGAGAGTATTTTTAGCTTCATTTTTTACCCTTTCTATAAGGGTTATTTACATTTTTAAATCCCAGGATCTTGATGAACTCCCTCTCTTTCATATCACAAAAACCGCAGGCATCATCTTCTCTTTCTTTAGGATTCTCATAGGTACCAAATACCATATCCCACAAAGGCAGGTCTGAAAAATTGTTGTAGTGCACCCCTTCTTTATGATGTATCTTATGCATTTCAGGACGCTGGAAAATGTATCCTACCCAGTGGGGTGTCCTGATGTTCATATGGTAAACATACTCCCCCAAAGAACTGTAGAGTATCGTCCATGCCACTGCCTCTACATTCAGCCCTAAGAGCAGGTAAGAGATGCTTCCCATCAGTAAGGAGTTCAGCATGATCTCAAGGGGATGTTTATAAAAAGAGGTGATCGTCTCCAACCTGGATGCACTGTGGTGAAGCTGATGAAATAGCACCCATAGCAGATAAGAGTCATGACGTACCCTGTGCCACCAGTAAAATACAAAAGTGATGGCCAAATACGCCATGAATCCCAAGATGAAATCAGGATAGCCCTCTATGACATAGGCTTGATGTCTCTTGAACCACACATCCCACGTCGCCATACCCAAAATGACGATCCCAAACTGCATCAGGTTGATCACGATCACCCTGGACCACCACCCTTTGACCAAAGGCAAGACTCTGTCTGGAAAGATACGTTCGAGTATGATCAGTATAAGACCCAGTATAATAATTGTTGTAAGCATTTGCATGGTGTCATCCTTTATTCTGTATCACTAAGCTCTTGTGCCACTCTCTTAGCACTTTTGAAATCGGCCTTACCGGTACCGAGCTTAGGTAATGCTTCTACTTTAAAGTACGCTGACGGTACAAAAAGAGGGTTCATGTCGATGTGTTTTATCTTCTCTTTTAATTCGTCCAATTCCATCTCTCCCTCAAGCAAAAGTACAAGCTTCTCACCTTTTTTAGGATCAGGCAGTGCGGCAATGGCGATCTGGTCATTCTCTCCCAGAACCTTTGCTATTTCACCCTCTACAAGTCCGAGACTTACCATCTCTCCGGCTACTTTTGCAAAACGGCTGTATCGGTCCACTATGGTGAGGAAACCATCTTCATCCAAACGGCCTTTATCGCCTGTCACATACCAGCGTATGCCGTCTATCTCTTTGATGACTGAAGCTGTTTTTTCAGGGTCACCGATGTAGCCCTTCATGATCTGTGTGCCTCCGATGAGTATCATGCCTTCTTCACCGGTAGCCAGTGTCTCAAAACTTTCAGGATCTACGATACGAAATGCAGAACCAGGCAGTGGCAGACCCACCGTACCTATTTTTTGACCGACTTGTGGTTTCCATGAGTCCAGCATAAGTACATCAGGCATGTTACATGAAGCTACCGGGGTGGTCTCTGTAGCACCGTACCCTTCATAGATGTCCAGCCCAAACTTCTTTTTGAATTCACTACGTATCTCATCAGGCAGTTTTTCTGCACCGGCAACGACCATACGTATGTTGTTTAACATTAAAGGGGTGAGTTTACGGTTTCTGGTATAGAGTCTAAGGAATGTGGCTGTTGCAAGCAGTATAGTCGCTTCATATTTAGCTGCCATCTTTCCTATGCCGTAACCATCAGTCGGGTCAGGGTGTGAAGCTACCGGTATACCTTCGATCAGTGGTAACAGTGTAGTGACCGTCAAGCCAAAAGAGTGGAAGATAGGCAGTGTACCAAGCATCACATCACGATCTGTAGGATTAAGCAGGGTAGTGGTCTGCTTGATGTTACCCATGATGTTCTTGTGGCTTAACTCTATACCTTTTGGTGTACCTTCTGAGCCTGATGAAAAGAGAATGGCTGCTGTGTCATCGAGATTTGCATTTTTGATAAACAGTGCACTGAGCAACCATTCCGGCAAGATTTTGACCGCTATGAACATAAGAAGAGCTTTTGTTTTGCTGATACTCTCTTTGATGTCTTCAAGATAGATCACTTCTACATTTTTAAGTACCTCTGTCATATCAAAGCCTTTGGCTTTCAGTTTAGTGATAAACTGTTTGGAAGCTACGACTTTTGTAGTATCAGCGATCTTAAGTGCATGCAGCAGACTCTCCTCACCTGCTGAGTAGTTTAGGTTGACTATCGTTTTTCCCAGTGTAAGCAGTGCCATATTTCCCATAGAACCACCTGCAGAGGTTGGTAGAAGTACACCTATGTTTTGACTTTCCTTTAGTTTTGGTTTAAGTGCAGCAGCCATCATAAGTGTAGCTGTGATGAATCTCTCTCCACTGAGTTCTACACCTGTAGAGTCAGCCATACAAAGTTTTGAACCGACTTTTTTAGCAGAACGCATCCATGCTTTTTGCAATACCGGTAAAGAGTCAGCATAGTGCTGCCAGCTTTGAACAGAGAGATCAAATACGGATTTTTTTACTTCTGAAGCAGTAGAGTGAATATCGAGTGCTTCTGCAAAACTCACAGAGATGTCTCTGCTTCTGTTACGTTTCATCTTTTTGGATGCATATGAGAAGTTGTCTTCCCAAAGTCCTCTCAGATAAAAAGGTATGATCACGGCATCCTCTACCTCTTTGGTTGCCATTTCAAATCCTCTTTGAAAGGTACCTAAGTGTCCGTTACGGGAGAGATGCCCCTCTGGAAAAAGTGCTACTGTTTCACCACGGTTCAGTGCTTCTGTCACTTTAACAAGCGCACTCTTGCTTCCCCTGCTGGAAATGGGTATCACCCCAAAGAAGTCTAAAAACGGTTTGAGGTACCATTTTTCATAGTATGATCTTTCCATGACAAAACGTATCTGTTTTGGGTATGCCATCTGTAAGACAGCCCAGTCCAGAAATGATATGTGGTTTCCTAAAAGCAGTATGCCTTTGTCTGCTCGTATATGGTTAAGTCCATCAACATGCAGCGTGTACTTAAAACTTATTAGCATACGGACCATATAACGGATGAGTGACTGCGGTAACTTGATAAACGTATAAACCATACCCAAGAAAGCGATCGTAGAGATAAGGTAAAAGAGTCCTATGGCAGAGAATTGAAAGTACCCAAAAACGGCAGTCAAAATGAGAAAGAGAAACATACTCACATTTTGCATAAAGTTATTGCCTGCAAGAACTTTACCCAGAATGTTATGGGGCGATGAGAACTGTATCATGGCATTGAGCGGCACAATAAAGAGGCCTGAAAAGAACCCAAAAGATAAAAGTGCTGCACCCAATGCCCATAAAGAAGTAAGGGATGGGATCATATAGAGGGAAAGTGCCACACCGAGGCTGCCTAAAGGAATAATACCTGTTTCTATGAAGTTCTTACTCACGCGTCCTGCAAACACGGAACCCAGTATCATACCGATACCCGAAAGTGCCAATAAACCTTGTGCGATGATCGTATTGGTGATCTCCAGTGTGCTTTTTAGATATTCTCCGAATATGGCTAAGACCACTTGTGAAACACCCCAAAGAATAGAGAGTCCGATAATACTTAACCAGATCGTTTGTTTTTGTTTTAAGAGAGAAATATTACTTTTTAAATAAGAGAGGTTTTTATACTCTTTGGGTTCAAAGGTCATACTCTCATCGATATCGACAGCCTTGAACTTGTGTGCCAGTCGTCTTGCCAAGAGGTACTCTACGACACTTGCACCTATAAGCAAATAGCCCACAGGTGCAATGTATCTGAGTATCTCCGAAGGGATGATAGTGGCATCCTGAAGTAAACTTTCAAAGAATATAGAGTAGATCACCGCTCCGGCAAGGATAGAAGAGATAGTAACAGCCTGCACGACTGCATTTGCCTCAGCCAATTTTTCATTGCCTGTCATCTCTTTGATGAGTCCATACTTTGCCGGAGAATAGATGGCACTTTGTGCTGCCAGGACAAACGTTAGAATAAATGCTATCCAGAACCACCCCATATAATAAGAGAGGAGTATCAGTGTAGTGATACCGATGGCTGCCATTGCTGCATACTCTATGACCATCGTTTTAGGATATTTGTCAGCGATAAATCCTGCCGGGGAGAAGAGGAAGATAAAAGGCAGAAGGATCAAAGCATTGACTATGGCGGTCAGGATGATAAGTTCCGGACCTTCATACGCTTTGAAAATAGTGTTCTGTAAGATGATCTTATGTCCCAGGTCTGTCATAGCATTGAGCAGTATGATCAGAATATAGGGTGTAAATCCCGATATTTTAAAGAGTGATTTCATTTGCTTGCCTTTGAGATATTCTTTTTATGTGCTTGAACGGTATGCATGTTAAAAATGTAAGGCTTGAGTGTCAGTATAAGATCAAATAGAAGTTCATACCGTGTATTGTGTGATTCTTCCTCTTCTTTGAGTAGGGTCGCACCTATCTCATTCTCTTTTTGGGCAAGTATCTTGGCATGCTCTACATACGCATCGAGAAGATCAAAGTCAAGACCAAGATCACTTGCTCTCTCTAGAATCTCAGCGATCTCCACCTCTTTGGATGAGAAGCCTTTAGCCCGTTCAAAGAGGTAACCTCTTTGCTGATACGCTTTGAGTGTTTTCTCATCCATAGTGACAAGTTTTAAAAAATCTTGTTTGGAATACCATTGATGCTCTTTCCCTCCGGAGATAAGTTCCAGAGAACGCACCATCATCTCAAAACTTCCATCAAAGTCAAAATGGTTCTCTTTAAACAGGTTTTTTATCTCTGCTATTGAGTAGGAGAAGTTATGTTGCAAGTATTTGATAAACTTGATGATCTGTATACAACTTTCGTCGTAGAGATGTACATTGGGTTTAGGTTTAGAAGGTTGGGGAAGTAACCCTTCTTTTACATAGTAAAGTATGGTTGATTTACTCTCATTCGTTTGGAGGGAGAGGTCTTTCATCTTGAGTGACATAACGCATCCTTTGGTTGGAATGAGTGTAGTATAGTATAAATTATTTAAAGTGTCAAGTGTCACTCTACACTTTTAATTATTATGAGGTTTTATACATACAAAGGTGTTTTCAGTAAAGATCTTCTGGTACGATCTCTTCAACACAGGTCA
>JBNLDB010000040.1:0-10291 GCA_050304115.1 Sulfurovum sp.
AAAGTGCAGGATCTTCTCATTAGGCTCGCCTGTCAGCCACGTATAGATAAATTGGGTGATAGCGATCACAAAAAGGACCATAGAGATAAATCTGCCTATAATCAGATATAAAAGTATATAGACTGCTCTTGCAATCCCTAGTTTTTCACGTTCATTTGTTTCAATCTCTTCCATCTTGACTCCCTTTTTGATTGATTATAGCAGATTTCTTCCTCTTCCTGCAAATTAAATGTGTATAAAACAGGTATTGCTACGGGATGGTTTCCAGCTCCATTTTCAGTGCGATATATTCAAGCAGGTCCTTGAGCGTAATGATACCAACAATGTTATGGTGTTCCATGACCATTAAACGTGTAATTCCGCTTTTATTCATTCGGTTCAGGGCATCGTCGATGGACATATGTGAGTCGATCGAATTGGATGGATTCTGTGCTTCCATGACCTGTCCGACAAGTAGATGCTTCCACTCTTCATGGGTATGCAGCTTGAGCATCTGAACCGTAATGAGTCCAGAAATTTTACCCCCTTTGCTAACAGGGAACATTTTATAGTGATAACGATAGAGATACTTGTCAACAAATGCCTGCAGTGTGATATCAAAAGGCACGCTCACAGGTTCGGGGTTCATAAAATGGCGTACGGTCTTCCCTTTAAATGACTCCTTGATCATTAACTGTTGATACGAAGCATTCGCAGCAAAGAAAAGAAAAGACCCGATCAGTATCCACCACAATCCTCCGATAGCATTGCCTCCTATCATATGCATAAATCCAGTAAAGATAATGACAACGGCGAACAGGAGACTGATACGTGAAGCGATCTGTGTTGCCCAATGGATATCACCCTTGATCCACCATAAAAATGAACGAAGCACCCGTCCTCCATCCGTAGGGAATGCGGGTATCATATTGAAAATGGCAACCAACAGGTTAATCGTACTCAAATAGCCCAAAATAGCGATCATGGGTACTGAAAACTCCAACGTCTCCGCGACTTGCGTAAGTCCGCCAAAGAAAATAGCCAGCAGAAGACTGGCTATCGGCCCTGCGATCGCCATCAAAAATTCACTTTTAGGCGTGCTGGGTTCATCCTTCATCTCAGCCACACCCCCAAAGATAAAGAGTGTAATACCTTTTATTTTTATGTCATATTTACGGGCAATCAGTGCATGGGAGAATTCATGGATGATGATGGAAACAAAAAGCCCTATGGCTCCCACTACCCCCATCCACCAGTAGGTTTGCATGCCAAGTCCCGGGAAATAACTCGGGAAGAAGCCTTTGGAAAGCGACCATACCACCAAAAAAAGGATAATCCCCCAACTCACATCGAGTGATACTGTAAAACCAAGCAGTTTAAATAGTGCTATTTTTCTTTTGAACATACCAGTCCTTTACCAATTTTATAGGATCATTTTTAATTATAGCGTTTTTTTACACTCTTGGTTTTTTGTTCCTCCCCCATGCAACCCATGCCTTGAACAAATCACCCTAGATCTAAAGAAAAAAGTCAGTAAAGTATGAATATTATAGTGCATTAGAAAGAAAGGCCATCCCAATGAGACTCTTCATCGGTTCACCCGTCATCCTGGATGACTATACTTCCATCAAAGAAGATTTTAAAGATATTATCGAAGGGAAGTGGGTAGAAGAGCAAAACCTGCATTTGACCTGGGTATTTCTAGGTGAGGTAAAAGAGATAAACCCCATCATCGATAAACTTGAAGTGCTCTCACCCTTGGAAGATCAGATCGGCATCAGGGAACTGGGGAATTTTGGACGGCCGCCAAAGATCTTTTTTGCCCAATCGAAGCAAAAAGTACTTTACGACAAAGCAAGGGAGCTCAGAGACGCCGACTTTGACCTTTACCGTTTCAAACCGCACATCACACTGTGTCGTATCAAAACCATCCATGATTACAAAGCCTACAAAGAGAAACTCAAAACCTATCGTGAAAAACCTTTAGGGGTGATACTCCCTGAGATCAGTCTTTATGAGAGCACTCTCTCCTCCAAGGGTGCACACTACACTTGCAGGCATACCCTCAAACGGACTTAACTCAACACCTTTCTAATGGCTTCCACCAGTGCCTCTTTTTCAATACGCCGTATCTTTTCATCATAGGCTTCAAAGCTCAGGCCCTCTTTGGCAAGCTCTTTTTGTAGGATCACCTCTCCTCCATCCAGTTCAGAAGTGACATAATGCACCGATGCCCCGCCATGGGTATGTTCATCTTCATAACTCTTCTCTATGGCTTTCAGCCCTTTATGTCTTGGCAGTAAAGAGGGGTGCAGGTTGATACTTTTGACCTGCTCTGTAAAGGTTGGTGTCAAGATACGCATAAAACCTGCAAGTACAGTAAGGTCGGGATTGTACTTTTGTAGGCACGCTACCACTGCAGCATCAAAAGCTTCCCTGCTCGCATACGCTTTTGAATCTATGATCTCAAGAGGGATAGATGCCTCTTTCGCGATGTGTATACCCTCAGCATTGGGATTGTTTGTCAAGGCAACGACAACTTCAAACCCTTTATGGTGTAAAGTCTTGACAATATATGCGAAATTCGACCCTTTACCGCTAAAAAGTACAGCTATTTTTTTACCATTTGCCATTCAATGCTTCCCTGCCTTGGTGTGTCATGTTTATTATCGTCGCATTGTAGCGTTTTAGCCCTTAACAGTACACTCCAATTTTCCTATCTCTTCTACCAGGTCGGTTGACAACATTGCATAAGAGGACCCCTCATACTGATGTGCTGCGATCACTAAGGCCAAAGAGGCTTGAATGGCCGCATCAATGGCCGTATAACCCTGTGCAAGCAGTGCAACGATAAGACCAGAAAGCACATCTCCGCTCCCCCCTTTACTGAGTTTGGAACATCCCAAAGGATTGATGTAGAGTCTCTCTTCTTGCATGATAAGGGTATTTGCCCCTTTAAGCAGAAGCGTAATATGCGGATACCTGGCATTGAACTTCCGCACCATCTCAAAACGTCTCTCCTGTACCTGTGTCACAGTCAACTGTTCCCCTGTCACTCTTTTCCAAAGTACAACAAACTCTTTGGGATGGGGTGTGATGACAATCTCTCTGTCTTTTTGGTCCAAAACAGCCAAGATCTCTTCATTATAGAAGCTGTCTGCATCCAACACGATAGGCAAATGGCTTTTTACCACATACTTCTGTAAAAACTCACTCTCAAAGTGACATCCCAGTCCCATACCTATGGCCATGGCCGATGCATTTTCGGGAACAACCGTTGAGTGCATCAGATAAGCAGGCGGTGTGACCTTTTCATGTACCACCAGTGTTGTAAGCCCTGCACCAAATGTAGCCGCAGCCATGCCGGAGATAATGCCCGCACCCTCCTTTTCTCCACAAAATACCGCTGCATGCCCGAAGCTGCCTTTATGCGTGGATTGTTCTTTTCTGCTGGGAAGTTTCAGGTCTGATCTTTCAAGCAGAAAGGTTTGACTCTCTCCGGCATAAAAAAGTGAGCTCACACCAAGATCGACACGCAGGAGTTCTCCTACCACATCTTTACATGCATCCAAAAAGAGTGCTTCTTTATAGGCACCCATCGTCAAGGTCACATCCGCATGAAATGCTAGTGGCATGAGTATGCCTTGCTCCCCTACTCCCGTAGGGATATCACAGGCGATCTTATGTGCTTTCATTGCATTGAGCCGATGCAATAGATGTTCAGTATTCTCATCGACCTCCCGATTGAGACCTGCACCAAAAAGTGCATCCACCACTACATCGGCCTGAACGATCTCATCGACGGTTTTTATACCCAAATGCGTGGCACGCTCAAACTGTCTTTTTGCCATCTCCGAATGCAAGGTAAAAGGGATATGGAGTTTGACCTCGTAATCTCCATGCAGCTGACGTCCCAGTGTTATACCGTCAGCCCCATTGTTCCCCGGACCTGACACTATCAACACAGACGTGCCTTTGGGAAAATGTCTACGGATATAGTTCGCCATACCTGCAGCTGCATGCTCCATGAGTATATCGTCACTCAGCCCATAGCTTTCATAACATCTTTTATCTAGGGTATAACAATTTTCAAATACTTTTTGCATCTAGACTCCTTCGACAACTTACTACTCCCATTTTATCACAAATTAATACTAACACGATATAATCCCATCATAATTTATCTATTTTGGTCCAGAACCAGAAAATTTTGATAAGGAAGGGGGTGCTTTCGATGCCAGGAATTATGCTATCACAACGTGACTCTTTTGATGATGCTTACAGAAAATTCAAAAGACAATGCGACAGAAACCTTATCGTGACAGAAGCTAGAGCTAGACAAACTCACGAAACTGAGACTGAAAAGAGAAAAAAAGAGAAGATTGCAACTCGCAAGAAAATCCTTAAAAAACTCTTCATGCTTAGAAGATACGAGTCAAGACTGTAATTTTTACAGCTGCAGGGCATCTGTCCTGCGACTCATCTCACTTTTTTATTTAAACCGCGACAAATTTCCCTTTAACTCATTACACCTTATTTAACTTTTCGCTAGAATAATCACATATTTTTTCGAAGGTTTTCTTATGACATTTACGACCACATTACAAAAAGACGCTATTAAGATCATGCTCCTGGGTTCGGGTGAACTCGGCAAAGAAGTTGCTATTGAAGCACAACGACTTGGTATAGAGGTCATTGCAGTCGATAAATATGAAAATGCCCCTGCACACCTTGTAGCCAACCGCTCTTATGCCATAGACATGCAGGACAAAGAAGCCGTACTCGCACTGATAGAAAAAGAGCAGCCTAGTTTTATCTTGCCAGAAGTCGAAGCGATCAGCATTGCAGCCCTTTTTGAAGCAGAAGCCAGAGGCTTTCATGTGATCCCAAATGCCGAAGCGGTCAATAAAACAATGAACCGTAAGAACATCCGTGTTTTTGCTGCAGAAGAGTTGGGACTGAAGACAAGCAACTATGAGTTTGTCACCACGCTTGAAGGGCTTAAAGAAGCAGGTGAGCGTATAGGCTTCCCTTGTGTCATCAAACCTGTGATGAGTTCATCCGGCCATGGCCAGAGTATCTCAAGAACCCCGGATGATATAGAAAGATCCTGGGAGATGGCAAAAGAGGCACGCGGAGATGCTTCTGAACTGATCGTAGAAGAGTTCATCCCTTTTGACTACGAGATCACACTTTTGACCGTACGTAACGAAACAGGAACGACATTCTGTGAGCCTATCGGGCATGTGCAAAAAGATGGGGATTTCATCCTCTCATGGCAGCCGATGCAAATGACTCCCGAAGCACTTGCAAAAGCACAGGAGATCGCAAAATCAGTCACTGACGGTCTAGGTGGCCGCGGTATCTTCGGTGTAGAATTCTTCGTGAAAGATAATGAAGTCTACTTCTCTGAACTGAGCCCTCGTCCTCATGACACAGGGATGGTCACACTCGTGACACAAAGCCAAAGTGAGTTTGCCCTGCATGTAAGAGCAGTACTCGGACTGCCGCTTGACTTCACCTTCTACGGGTCTGGTGCCTGCGGTGCGTACAAAGCCAAGAATGAAAGCCACACCCCTACACTTGAAGTCCCAGACACTGCCTTTACCAAAGACAGTTTCGTCAGGGTCTTTGGTAAACCCGAATCGCATATAGGCCGTCGTATGGCAGTCAGTCTTGTACTGGATGAAGTCGAAGAGGCCAAAAGAAGAGCCACACAGATCGTAGAGCAAATTTCAGATCACTAAGGGGAGCAGTAATGCATTTTTTTGCCAGAGTCTTTTTACCCTTTTTGCTCTTTGTGTATATTGCTACAGAGACCTATCTAAGATTACAGCATACCTCGCTTTGTGGGGAAGTAGGCTGTGCACTTGCAGGAGAACTCCTTAGGTTTGACCATATTTATCTTAACTATTTTGGTTTGGCCGGTGTACTCTCTTTGATGATTACAGGCTACCTTTCACGCAAAAGCCGTTGGTTTGAAACACTCTTTTTCACTATGCTTTATGCCGGTATAGCCTTTGAAACAACTATCATTGGCTACCAGTTCATCGCCAACCCTGAACCCTGCCTCTTCTGTCTGAGTGTCTTCACCTCTTTACTTCTCATCGCACTCTTCAGCCAAGTGAAGCATTTTACTGTGGTTCTGGCTACCGTGCTTTTCATTTTTATCGGATTGAACACCCTGACCATACCCAAAAATAGATCTTTTGTGACCGCTCCTGGTTTGTACCTCATACAGTCAGAGACATGCAGCCATTGTAAAAAAGTGAAAAACTATTTTTCAGAACATCATATAGACTACACGTCTATCTCTGCACAAGAGGTCAATGCCAGAGGGTTTTTGAAATTCGTGGATATCAACACTATCCCCGTGCTAATTATCAAAGAGGCCTCAAGCATGACCATTTTAAAGGGTGATAGAAAGATAATTGCATATTTTGATGCACAGAGTAAAGAAGAGATAGATGAATATGAAAAAGAGGCTACACCGGTACAAAGCACTGCACTGCAACTCTCTTCAGATTTTCTGGGTGCAGGAGGAGATGCAGGCTGTGCCCTTACTATCACAGAGTCACCTTCTTGTGCAGATGATAATACAACACCCATACCTCAACACTAAGGCAAACTATGTATACAACAACTTTTCAACCAAAAGAGGTATCTAAATGAGAAAACTATCACTTAAAGGACAAGCCTTTCCTCTACACCTAAACCCTGCTGGGAATGTATTTGGCGGCTGGGTGATGGCCAAAATGGATGAAGCAGCAGGTGTCGCTGTTCATGATATCATCAAATCCTCATCTGTTACGGTAGCCGTTTCGAACATCCACTTTTTAAAACCTGTCCATAACGGCGACATTTTTAGTATCTATACGGAGATCACTGCCATAGGAAACACTTCGATCACGATCGATGTCTCTGTTGAAATAAAAAAACTTGATGAAAATGCAGAATTTCAAGTCACTTCAGCCCAATTCATATTTGTTGCGATGGGCAAAGATGGTAAACCTGTTAGTGTCCGTTCTGTTTTACGTGATGCGCTAGATGAAGATATAAGATCCCTACTTTAAGCCTAAAGGAGACTTTTTGAAAATTGTAATACTTGACGCTAAAACACTAGGTGATGACCTGGACATCACCATACTTGAATCTTTTGGTACACTGAGCGTGTACCAGACCACTTCCCCGGAAGAGACACTTGAACGCATCCAAAGTGCAGATATCATCATCACCAATAAAGTGGTTATCACTGCAGAGATGATGGAGGCAACACCTACTCTGAAACTCATATGTATCGCTGCCACAGGCATGAACAATGTAGACCTGGATGCTGCCAAAGATAAAGAGATAGAGGTCAAAAACGTTGCAGGGTATTCCACCAAGAGTGTGGTACAGCATACCTTTGCCATGACACTCTACCTCCTTGAAAAAATGGCATATTATGACAGTACTGTCAAAGATGGATCATGGAGTGCCTCAGGACTTTTTACGGATGTCAGCCGGCCCTTTTATGAAATATCAGGAAAAAAATGGGGCATTATCGGTTTTGGGACCATAGGTCAGGAGGTTGCCAAGGTCGCAACAGCATTCGGGGCCGAAGTAAGTTACCACTCTACCAGCGGGAAAAATCTTCAAGGTGCTTACCCGCATCAAAGCTTAGAACAACTGCTCAAATCGTGTGATATCATCTCTATTCATGCACCTCTCAATGATGCTACCTATAACCTCATCAATGAGCGTAATCTCTCTTTGATCAAAGAGGATGCCATCCTTTTAAACCTTGGTCGCGGAGGGATCATCAATGAAAAAGATCTGGCCCTTGAACTTGACAGACGCACACTCTATGCCGGGCTGGACGTGCTTGAAAAAGAACCGCTTACCCTGGACAACAGCCTCAAGGCGATCGAGCATCAAGAGAGGCTCCTTATCACACCGCATATTGCCTGGGCAAGTATCGAAGCGAGGAAAAAGCTTCTTGAAGGTATTGTAGAGAATATTCAACGATTTATGGAGCACATATGATAGATGTACTGATCATCGGTTCGGGCGGTGCGGGTCTTACAGCGGCACTAGCAGCAAAACATGCCGGTGCTTCTGTCACCGTAGCAGGCAAAGCCTATCCGACCAATTCACAAACCTCTATGGCACAAGGAGGCATGAACGCTGCCCTTGGCAATGCCGGTGAGGACCATACCAGTTCTCACATTGCAGATACCATCAAGTCAGCAAAGGGACTCTGTGATGAAACGATGGTAAAACAGATGTGTGAAGATGCTCCTGAGATTATCGCATGGTTAGAGCGTTTAGGGGTACCTTTTTCAAGGTTGGACAACGGGGAGAGCGGTACACAAACCATTGCCCAGCGTCAAATGGGTGGGGCATCAGCGAAACGTGCCTGTTACGCCCAGGACTATACCGGGCTCAAGATTCTCCATACCCTCTATGACACCTGTTTGAAAGAAGAGATCGACTTTTTGGATGAACATTACCTTCTCAACCTCATCACAGAAGAGGGAAGCGTCAAAGGCGCCACCTTTTTAGAGATTCGTACAGGAAATGTCAAGCAGATCGATGCAAAATCGGTTGTGATCGCCACAGGTGGCTACGGTTCCCTTTATCACGGGTTTACAACCAATGCCTATGGCTCTACCGGAGATGGTGCCGCTGCGGTACTGCGTGCAGGTGGGGCAGTCTCTGACATGGAGTTCATCCAATTCCATCCCACCGCACTCAAACACTCCTCCATTTTGGTCTCCGAATCTGCCAGAGGAGAAGGCGGCTATCTGGTCAATGAAAAGGGTGAGCGTTTTATAGATGAGCTCAAACCGCGTGATGAAGTCGCCCGTGCCATCTTTGGCCAGATCCAAGAGGGACAGAGGGTTTTTTTGGATGTACGGCACCTTGGAGAAGAGAAGCTTATGGAACTGCTTCCCCAAGAGGTGGAACTCTGCAAACTGCATGAACATGTAGACCCTGCAAAAGAGCTCATCCCCATCAAACCTGTTGCACACTACACGATGGGCGGGATAGATGTCGATACGATGCTGGAGGTCAATGGCATCAAAGGATGTTTCGCTGTAGGTGAATGCTCCAATGCCAAAGTACATGGTGCTAACCGTCTGGGAGGGAACTCTCTGCTTGAAATCACAGCTTTAGGGAAACTGGCAGGAGCCAATGCCTACAAATATGCGGTTGAGAACGGTGACACCTCCATAGATGATACGCAACGACAAAAAGATATGAAAATGATAGAAACACTTTTGTCACAAAAAGAAGCTGTCAATTTTTACCCTTATAGAGAGAGGCTGGGAAATCTTTTTTATCACAAGGTCGGTATCGTCAGAGAGAATGAGCAGCTCCAAGAAGCGCTAAATGAAGTCCTTGCTATGCAGGAGTCGCAAAAAGAGATGGGGATCACAGACAAAAGTCCTACAAACAACCAGAACCTCATAGAGTTTTTGGAATTTCAAAATGCGATGCTCTTAGCCCCCACGATCATCACCTCAGCCATTGCCAGGGATGAAAGCCGTGGTGCACACTACAAAATCGGATTTGAAAACGAGGATGAAGCCCTGAAAAAACATACTGTACATCAGTGGGAAAAGGAAGCAACATGCAAATAAAGATCTTTCGAAGTGAAACCGGTACCCATCAATCCTATACCCTTCCCGAAGGTGAGATACCTCTTTTAAATGCCTTGAGCTACATCAAGGAGACACAGGATGCCACGCTCACTTTTTCTGCGGGATGCCGTGCTTCAGTCTGCGGTACGTGCGCCGTACGTGTGAATGGGAGAGAAGTGCTTGCCTGTGCCTATAAAGTAAAACCCGAAGATATCATTGAACCGCTGCAGTATCATCCTGTACTGCGTGACCTCAAAGTCGATAAACACAAAGCCAAAGAGACACTCCAAAAGAGTACGGCTTGGATACACACTGCACAAGAAGCATCTCTCACACACAGTGATGAAAAACTCTCTGAAAGGCAAACAGACTGCATACTCTGTGACTCATGCTACTCCGCCTGCCCTGTCTATGCAGTGAACCCTGACTTCCTTGGACCTTTTGCACTGACACGTGCCTATCGTTACAGTACGGACAAACGTGAAAACAGTGCAAAAGAGATTATAGATAACATTCAGAGCAATGGTGTCTGGGACTGTACTTTATGTGGAGAGTGTACGATAGCATGTCCGAAAGGTATAGACCCCAAAATGGACATCACCATGTTACGAGGCCTCTCTGTACAAGAGGGATATCAAGATCCCACGTTTGCAACACAGAGTTTTGGCACGCCAGATTTTGGCGGC
>JBNLDB010000041.1:0-10181 GCA_050304115.1 Sulfurovum sp.
GTCTGAATTTCGTCGTCACCATCCACCGTCTCCGTGCACCGGGTATGACATTTTTCAAGATGCCTCTGTTTGTTTGGGGACTCTATGCAACAGCATGGATACAGATACTTGCGACCCCCGTCGTGGGTATGACACTGCTGCTGGTGATCCTGGAGCGTACACTTGGCGTGGGTATCTTCGACCCGAGTAAAGGAGGTGACCCTATCCTCTACGAACACCTCTTTTGGATCTATTCGCATCCGGCGGTCTACCTGATGATCCTTCCGGGTTTTGGCATCGTCTCGGAAGTGTTACCCGTGTTTACCCGCCGTACCATCTTCGGTTACCGCTCTATCGCTGTCTCCTCTGCTTCCATCGCGGGGATAGGATACCTGGTATGGGGACACCACATGTTCACTTCGGGTATGAGTGATACCGCCCGTGTCATCTTCTCTTTTTTAACCTTTCTTGTGGCGATACCCACAGGCGTAAAGATCTTTGATTGGGTCGCTACGCTGTATAAGGGCTCTATCATCCTTGCTACTCCCATGCTCTGGATCTTGGGGAGCATCATCAATTTCATGGTCGGGGGGCTTACAGGTCTGACACTCGGGGCCCTTGGAGCAGATATCCACCTGCACGATACCTATTTCGTTGTTGCCCATTTTCATTACACGATCCTGGGTGGGGTCGTATTTATGTTCATCGGAGGACTGCACTACTGGTACCCTAAGATCACGGGAAAGCTTTATGATGAACGGAAAGGGAAGATCGCGTTTGGACTCATGTTCGTGGGTTTCAATACCCTTTGGTTCCCAATGTTCCTTGCCGGTTTCTTAGGGAATCCAAGACGCTATTTTGATTATCTGCCCGCCTTCACGCCTTTTCATCAAGTGGCTGCCTTGGGTGCAGTACTGGTAGCCATAGGGCTGCTGACTGTACTCTTTAATTTCTATAAGGGACTCAAACAGGGAAAAGAAGCCGGGCCCAATCCCTGGGGAGGAACAACGTTGGAGTGGCATATCCCCTCTCCTCCACCGCTGGAGAATTTCACTAATATCCCTTATGTTGATTTTGAGCCCTACGAATATGATGATGGCAAACCCGCAGTGCAGTTTGACGAAAATTTCCGGAGGATAAGGTAATGAAACAAAAGGAAATGGCCTATGATACCCAGGGGAATGCCTATCCGGTCACTGACTACCATGATGATAAGATCGGTTCAAAGTTGGGATTTTGGATCTTTTTATTGACAGAAATGATGATGTTCGGCATTCTTTTTTTACTCTTTGCCATCTACTTCTACCGTCATACGGAATCTTTTTCTCTCTCTTCAGGCAACCTGGATGTATGGCTGGGCGGTACCAATACGGTCATATTACTTCTAAGCACCTATACGATGGGGCTCTCGACCATGAAGATGCAGCAGGGAAAGGTCCAAGCTGCATCCTTCTTAGTCGGGACCACCGTACTCTTGGCGGTCATTTTTCTCTCCATCAAAGCGATAGAGTGGAGTGTCGATATCCAACATGGTCTTTATCCCGGCTCGAAGGTTCTGGATGCCATGGATCAAGGCGAGATCCTCTTTTTCGGACTCTATTTCGTGATGACCGGACTGCACGGACTGCATATCATTATCGGGATAATGCTCATGTCCTGGATACTATGGTGGATCCGCTCTGAAAAGATCCGGCCTGACCATACTGCTTTAATGAAGAATATTACACTCTACTGGGATTTTGTGCATATCATTTGGATCATACTTTTCCCTCTGTTTTACATGATAGGAGTCTGATATGAAACATACTACCTCAACGGTTGCTTTGTATACCAAGATATTGGGAGGCTTACTGCTCTTAACACTCGTGACCTTCATACAGCCCTCCCTGTTTCATCTTAGCCCTGGGAAAACCGCCGGCGTACAGCTGTTGATTGCTGCCATCAAAGTAGGACTCATCGTCGTATACTATATGCATCTTCGCAATGAAACTGCCTATCTCAAAGGGTATGTGGTCATGGCCTTTTCGATCCTGATGATCTTTTTTCTGATCGTCGGCATAGACGTACATCACTCATAAAGGAGCCTTTATGCTGGAAGGATTTAATCAGAATGTCTCTACTTTTTCCGCTGACATAGACAGAGCATTTTGGGTCACTACAGGTATTTCACTGGGTATATTTTTGCTGATCACGGGACTGATGGTCTATTTTATCTTTCGCTATCACCATAGCAAAGTAAAATCCACAGAGATCCGTAACATCAAAAATCACTTGGGCCTTGAGATCACCTGGACAGTCATTCCTACGATACTCTTTTTCATTATCTTTTACTACGGATACAGTGCCTTCAGGCAGATACGAACCATGCCCAAAGATGCCTTTACTGTCGATGTGCTGGGTAAACGTTGGTCATGGACATTTACCTACCCGAACGGTAAACGTACCGATGAGCTCTATGTACCGCAGGGGGAGAACATCCGTCTACGGCTGCATGTCCCCGATAACGATGTACTTCATAGCTTTTATGTTCCCGCTTTTCGTCTCAAAGAGGATCTGGTACCAGGACAGGTGAACCACCTCTGGTTCAATGCCACCATACCCGGCCGCTACGATATCCAATGTGCCGAATACTGTGGTACGAGACACTCTTACATGCTTTCCAAAGTAGAGGTGATGGAGAAGAAGGCATTTGATGCCTGGTATGCCAGTGACAAACTGAACCCCCATGCCAAGGGTATGCCTGACGAAGGGGAGATCCTCTATAAGACACTGGGATGTGCATCCTGTCATAGTCTGGACGGATCGACGATCGTAGGACCATCCTTCAAGGGGATCTACGGTAAAAAGATCACTGTGCTTACAGGAGGCAAACCCAGAACAGTGGCCGTTGATGATGCATACCTCCGAGATTCGGTGCGAAGTCCGGAAAAAGATGTGGTAGCAAACTACCCCAAGGGGATCATGCCTAATCTCTCTGATCAGATCAACGAAAAACAGATGCATGCGATCATTACTTTTATCAAGTCACAAAGTACATTAGAGAAGAACGCTTCAACCCAAACTCCGGTTGCACCGCCTCCGATCACGAAAATGCAGGAAAGCAGACCGGATGGGGCAACCCTGTTTAATACCAAAGGGTGTATCGGATGTCATAGCCTGGATGGTTCTAAACGGGTCGGACCCAGCCTCAAAGGCATCTACCAGAGCAAACAGAAGGTTGTCACGGAGGGGAAACTCCATGAAATCACCGTCGATACAGGGTACCTTCATAACGCTATCCAACATCCCAATGCCGATGTGGTAGAGGGATTCGAACCCGGTATTATGCCTCCGTTTGGGACAATGCTCTCCGACGAAGAGGTAAACGCGATGGTGAAATACCTCGAAGGTGTTTAATACGGCACTCTATTGCCAATAGAATGTATTATAACTTCCTATGGGTCCCATCACAAAACGGAAGGTTAGCACTTTTTTTACAGGCACACAGAGAATACTCTTTTGTTGTATCGACGGTAAACGGTTGTGGTCTATAGGATGTACCTTTATGGCTGCCATCACACAGTACACCATCTGAACTCTTACCACAAGTACAAAAATAGTATGTTTCATTTGCCTCTAATTTGACTTTTACCGGTGTTGCCATGATCTCTCCTTTTTTAAATATTTTATATCTTTGCCTACGTTCTCATACCTTCAATGACAAAATGGATCGTTACTTGATCACTTACAATGATACCATGCAAGCTTTTAAAACAGAAATGTAGATATTGAAGATATTTTATGTGGTTCTTTGACAATTCATCATGTATCGCGGTGTTTTAGGAGAAAAGGTAACTTTTAAACGTTTTGGACAAGATTAAAGGAAGCATACATATAAGGAGTAATGATGCGCTCTAAAATAAAAGTTACCAGAAAACCAGAAGGATCAAAAAGGGGAAAGAGTCCTTCATGGAATTCATAATGCCAGTATAGTCCTATTGTATGAACTAAGTGTGAAGTCGGTATTCATTTTTCAACATCTTATTAGTCACCAAAGATGACTGCATCCGGGATTTTGTAAAATTCATACCCCACATGGATCAAGTGCCAATCACTCTCCTTGCTTGAACGAAACTCAGGGTAACCTTCAGCCTGGCTGGTATCGGCTCCCATCGCTTTCCCCATATGAAAATAGACGGCTCTCTTACGACCATCCGATTTGATGACCACAACTGTTGCATATCCACCTCCGGCTCTTGCTACGCCAAACTCACACTCTTCCATAACAGGATCTTTGGAAAATGAACAAGGAAGAGTGCCTGTCGCATCAAATTTGCTCTGACCTGCCCGTAAAGCTGAATCGTCAGTTCCTGTAGCTACACTTCCATCAGGTGATATGGCAGGTGTTATGAATTTTGAAGAGACATACCCTCTCGCACCGCCACCGAGTTTTTGCACATCACACCAAATTTCTCCCTCACTCGTTTGACATCCGAGATTGTCAAGTACCGTACCAAGTGCATATTTGTCAATGATCTTTGCTGTAGCCGAAGGTTTTTCACGAAGATTGAGCATACCATTTTTTAAACCCGTAACCTCCCAGTCTCTTGGTCCGTCTTCTTCCGGAGAGATATACATATTTTGTACAGAATTTTTACCATTGGCTGGTTCCCAAACATAGATTCCACCATCAGCCATTAAACTTAAATATAATCTACCATCCTTGAGAAGATATCCCCTGATATATTTTGCTTGTGCAATGATATGCTGATCCATTGTGGGAGGAGGACAGATCACACGTGTTGTAGCAAGCGGACCGAATTCAAAATTTCCGCTTATCCCGTCACTGCTTGACTTGGCAGACCAATTTCCCTTTGCAGTGTTGCAGTTCAAGTGTATAACAACGCTTCCATCATTCTGCAGATTCATTGTATAAAGGGAAGGATCACTGGGACGAAGTACACCTGTTGCATCATCCATAGATTGAAATTCAACAAGACGCCATTGTGTTCCATTCAGATCGTTTGCAGATGCTTGATTAACAACTAAACCTACTCCAATCCCCACAACACTGAAATGCATCAACACTTTGACAAGATATGAAATGATATAGTTCATTGACTTCTCCTTGCAATAGAATAAAATATCTATTCTTATTTTGGAAATCAAGATAGTATAACACAAATCTTGTTTGACACGTGAAGATATAGTCTGTAATATGGTCTTAGTATAATTTTTAGTTTGGGACAAAAACGGGGACAAATCTGGGACAAAAAATTAAACCCGCGGCTCAAAAAAAGAAAGATATAATACGTATATTTATTTTGATAAATCTTCAGGAAGTTAAGTAAATAAGGGATTTGTTGATAATTTTAATGGTGTCAAGAGAGGGACTTGAACCCTCGACCTCCGGCTTATGAGACCAGCGCTCTAACCAGCTGAGCTACCTTGACATCGTTGTGAAGAGACGGAATTTTATCTAAAGATACCTTTATTGTCAACACATTTGATGAAAAAAATGTAAAAAGCCTTGATTATTTTATAGATAGCCAATAGTTTAGTCTATATCACTCATATTTTTTAAATAATTTAAAGAAAGTTATTGACATTTTTGGAAAAAATCACTACAATGCAACTACAAAAATTTAATCACATATAAAGGAGTCACTATGGCATTTGAACCATTAAAAGACAGACTACTCGTTCTTCGTGAAGAGCAGTCAAATCAAACCGCTTCTGGGCTATATATTCCAGATACAGCCAAAGAGAAACCACTAGAAGGAAAAGTCATTGCAGTTGGTCCTGATGCAAAAGAGGATGGTATTAATGTAGATGATACTGTAGTCTTTGCAAACTATACTGGAATGGAAATCATGATCGAAGGTACAGAGTACCTCATATTAACAAGCAAAGAAGTGCTTGGGTTAATCAAATAATTTTAAGGAGATAATTTATGGCAAAAGAAATATTTTTTTCAGATAAAGCAAGATCAGGTCTCTTTGAAGGTGTTACAAAGTTAGCCGATGCTGTAAAGGTAACCATGGGACCTAGAGGGCGTAACGTTCTTATACAAAAATCATATGGTGCACCACATATTACAAAAGATGGTGTTTCAGTAGCACGTGAGATTGAACTTCAAGACAGCCTCGAAAATATGGGTGCACAACTGGTCAAAGAAGTGGCTTCCAATACTGCTGATGAAGCTGGAGACGGAACGACTACTGCAACAGTACTTGCACACGCTATCTTTAAAGAAGGTCTTAGAAACATTACTGCCGGAGCAAATCCTATAGAAGTAAAAAGAGGTATGGACAAAGCATCTGCTGCCATCATCGAAGAGCTCAAAAAGATCTCCAAAGAGGTCAAAGATAAGAAAGAGATCGCACAAGTGGCTACGATCTCTGCAAACTCTGATGAGACGATCGGTAATCTCATTGCTGAAGCTATGGATAGAGTAGGAAAAGACGGTGTGATTACTGTAGAAGAAGCAAAAGGGATCAACGATGACCTTGATGTGGTTGAAGGTATGCAGTTTGACAGAGGGTATATCTCTCCTTATTTTGTAACGAACACGGAAAAAATGACCTGTGAACTTGAATCACCTATCATTCTTTTAACGGATGGTAAAGTGACTTCACTGAAAGATCTGGTGCCTATGTTGGAGCAGGTACAGCAAAGTGGAAGACCGCTTCTTATCATCGCAGATGATATTGAAGGTGAAGCGCTCTCAACACTCGTACTAAATAAACTCAAGGGTGTACTCAACATCACTGCAGTGAAAGCACCAGGTTTTGGTGACAGAAAGAAAGAGATGCTGAAAGATATCGCTATCTTGACAGGTGCAACACTGATCACAGAAGAGCTTGGCCTTACACTGGAGAAAGCAACACTCGCTGATCTTGGTCAAGCAGCAAGAGTGGTCATAGACAAGGATAATACTGTCATCGTAGATGGAAAAGGTGATGTGAACGCCGTCGCTGCGCGTGTGAATGAGATTAAAACACAAATCGGTACAACCACCAGTGAATATGATAAAGAGAAGCTTCAGGAACGTCTGGCGAAACTCTCTGGCGGTGTTGCAGTGATCAAAGTAGGTGCTGCCACTGAGACTGAAATGAAAGAGAAAAAAGACAGAGTGGATGATGCACTCTCTGCTACAAAAGCTGCGGTGGATGAAGGTATCGTTATCGGTGGTGGGGCTGCACTGATCAAAGCTAGCCAAGCTGTAAAACTTGATCTTAAAAATGATGAAGCTGTAGGTGCAGCGATCATCTTAAGAGCAGTCTATGCACCAGTAAAGCAGATAGCACAAAATGCAGGATTTGATGCAGGTGTCGTGGCAAATGAAATTGCCAATTCAACCGATGCGAATTTAGGGTTTAATGCTGCAACAGGAGAGTATGTCAATATGCTTGAAGCAGGGATCATCGATCCGCTTAAAGTAGAGCGTGTAGCACTTCAGAATGCTACCTCTGTAGCTTCGTTGCTTCTGACAACCGAAGCGACTGTTTCAGATATACCTGAACCATCTTCATCTCAACCGGATATGAGTGGTATGGGCGGTATGCCAGGAATGATGTAAGTTCATTCCTGACTGGCATTCAGAATCTACAGAGGGTCTGCTGAACATCCTGTTTGGCAGATCTTTCTTCATACGCACTACTTTCCTACTTTTACACTCATGTACAACGAAATGAATGACCTTTTATGATATTTACTTATCAATGAAAATAATGAGATTTAAAATTGATGAAAATACCAGTAAATTTACTTAGATTTGTACAATACTTTACGAAGAATTAACACTTCTTTGCTATACTTCAAGCCCTAAAATAACTTAAAGTATGGAAGCATACTTATCTTGTAACCCCTTCTAGATAAGACCAAAGTGTTTCTGTCCTTTTTAACTTTTTCCTTCACGTTTTTACAAATGGAACGGGTTATGGAATGGGTTGGTTATTTTACAATTAAAGAAGAAAGGACGAGAATGGAATTACAATATATCTTTTTTGGTATTCTAACGGCAATAGTAGTTACTGCAGGTGCTATTGTGGCAATATCTAACGCTAAAAACTAGACAAGAGATAAAGGGCAAGACATTCCGACTACGTCCAAGATCACAAAAAGTCATTCATGCAATCATTGAGAATAAAAATAGAGAATAATGAATTAAGGGGAAAGCTACCAAGCAGCGTGTTGGTAGCTTCTCTATATGTTCCAGTGATTGTCAACTACCATTACCTGATCAGTTTTTGAAACTCAAAGACCGGTAATGGTTTTGAAAAATGATACCCTTGCAGATAATCACATCCATAAGAGGATATCAACTCTACCATTTGTTGATTTTCAATACCTTCTACCACTATTTTCATACCTAACGTATGTGCCAGTTCTATGATCGCTTTTACAATTCTTTGGTCTTCTTCGTTGGTTAAAATATAATCGACCAGACTTTTATCGATCTTTACAATATCTGCGGGAAATTTCTTCAAGTATCCAAAGGAGGTATACCCCGTACCGAAATCATCCAATGAGATACCCACACCCAATTTTTTTAATGCAAGAAAGTATTTGACAGTTTGTGCTTCATTGAGCATCGCGATACCCTCTGTAATTTCAAATTTGATGCATTCCGGGTCAAGCTGGTGCTCAGCCAGTTTCCTCTCTACATGCTGAACAAATTCACCTGTATTGATCTCAATCATGGAGACGTTGATCGAAACCTGGATATTCTTAAAATTGAACAGTTCCCAACGCTTTTGCTGTTTGAGCACTTCATCCAGTATGAATTGGCCCAACTTCACGATAAAACCTGTTTTCTCCATTAAAGAGATAAAGACATCCGGTGGGATCATACCATATTGCGGATGTTTCCATCGGATCAGGGCTTCGGCTGCTACAACTTCCTGGTCTTCAACCCGTACAATAGGCTGATAGTATACTTCAAACTCCCCATTGCTTAAGGCACCCGGCATATCACTATGGAGTCTCAACTCATCATACGCAGCTGTAAATTTTTCAGGTAAGAATATGGTGATGTTATTGTCACCCTCTTTTTCTGCTTCTGCCAATGCTTTATAGGCATGATCAAGCAGCAGACGTATATGTCCGCTATCTGGATAGATAGCAATACCTGCCGAAACGGTTAGATGCAAATGTACTCCATCCATTTTATAAAATGTGGACAATTTCTTTTGAATATCTTCGACAAACACTTTTGCCTCATCTATAGAGTGCAAGTTCGTTACGGTCAGTAAAAAATGGTTATCAAAAGTATGATAGACCGAGACATTGACATTCTTTGACAAAGTCTCCAAATAGGTAGCAAATTTTTTGAGTATATCATTGGTCTGTTCATCCCCGATAATGGAGCGTAATCTTGAGAGATTGTCCAGACTCATAAGCATTAAAGCCAATTTATTTTTTTCCAAATGCGCTTTCGAAATAAATGCCGGCAGATCATTGTAGACCTGCAGTTGATTGGGTAAGTGTGTCAGTGGATGTTTAAAGTCCGCTGCAGAGCGTTCCTTGACTTTACTTAGATCCTGTATCGATATCACATCACACAACATCTCCTTTGGCATTTCCATCACGATACTATCCAAATAGACATTCACAGGTATTTCATCTTCTTCTGAGATCTTTAACGTCACATGAGGGTATGCAAGCACTTTATCTTTAGATACTGTACGATGCTCTTGAATAAATTGATCTAACCCTACCCACTCTTTTTTTACTTTTATCTGAACCGTACTTTTTAATGATTTCGATAAGAAATCACTTTTTAGATCCAGCAGTCGTACCATGCCGTTACTTGCATACATCACATTATTTTTAGGAGAGAGTATCAATACGGCATCATCAGAAATATCAAAGGCCTTTTGAAAAACCTTCAGATTATTATCAAGTGTGACTCTGAGTTTCTTTTTTTGTCTTGAGAGAAAATAGGTAGAGAGGACAAAGAAAATGGATATAAGTACTATTACCAGTGTTGCCACTGTTACATACTCCTGTTGTGTGATCTGTACTAGTATCTCTTGAAGTGTTTCCAATGTGATATCCATCCCTTTACCCTGTAGGTATTAAACTATCTTATATTATAAATATTAAAACTCAAGTTTTACTTAAACATAAAGCTTCTATTCGTGTTTCCGCATCTTGAACCGTAAATTTTTGATCGACCTTTATGGCACTCAGTTCAATGGTCTTACCCTCTGCAGATA
>JBNLDB010000042.1:0-10169 GCA_050304115.1 Sulfurovum sp.
GACTCATGTTACCCTGCTAAAGTGGCCCAGTCCCATGTCTATTCGCTGATGTATTCTAAAAAGTTTGCCAAAAAACATTTTGATCATCTTTGGTTTCCTGCGGTCACCCATCTTCCGGGCTATCTCAAACATACGATGGGACAAACCTCCTGTCCTATCATCTCGGGTACACCCAAAGTGGTCTACTCTGCTTTCACCAAAGAGAAAAACCTCTTTGAAGAAAAAGGGATCGATTATGTGGAAGATGCACTCAATTTTGACAACCCCGACCTGCTGAAAAAACAGCTTTTTCAGACCTGGGGAGATAAACTTCGTATCACAGAAGATGAGAATAATTGGGCAGTAGAGCAGGCATGGAAAGCACTGGATCAAAATGATGCGCAGATCATGCAGGAGGGGCGTAGAATCTTAGATGAGGCGGTAGCCAACGATGAGATCGTGATCTTATTATTGGGACGTCCTTACCATTCAGACCCGGGGCTCAACCATGAAGTTCTGGATGAGTTTCAGTCCTTAGGGTTTAAAACACTCTCCATGCGTGCCATTCCCAAAGATGAAACATACCTGATGCAGTATTTTAAAGAGGATGTTGACTTGGGTTATGTTGAATCGCCTTATGACATACGCGATGTATGGGCAGAGAATTTTTCAACCAACTCAGCACAGAAGGTCTGGGCAGCCAAGTTTGCAGCACGCCACCCTAATGTTGCCGTACTTGATCTTTCCAGTTTCAAATGCGGCCATGATGCACCCACCTACGCGATCATTGATAAAATACTGGGGGCTAGCCGTACACCACACTTGACCCTGCATGATATCGATGCCAATAAACCCGGCGGCTCCATAAAGATACGTGTAAAGACCTTTGCCTATACACTCGAACAGTATCAAAAAAGGCTTACCCAACCACAACAAACAACCTACACTACAATAGAAGAGGAGATAAGAGTATGAGTGAAGTATGCAGCAACATGAGACCTCCCCAAAGCAATGGTGATCTGTCGTTCATCAATACAACCCAAACACAATGGAGAGATGTACCGCAAGAGACTATCAAGTATGCACCCAAAGAGGAAACCATTCTGCTTTCAGGCGGATTGACCATTTTGCAGGATAAGCTCATACAATCTGCCCTGCAGTCACTGGGAGAGAATTATATCTCTATCCCTAACCCCGATTTTGAATCCTTTCAGAAAGGGAAAGCCTATGGAAATCGAGGCCAGTGTAACCCTACCTATTTTACGGTCGGGAACCTCGTCAAATATTTACAAAAGCTTCGTGATGAAAAAGGTCTCAGCAGTGAAGAGATCGTACGAAAATATGTCTACATCACTGCGGGCGGTTGTGGGCCTTGTCGTTTTGGTATGTATATCACCGAATACAAAAAAGCGCTAAGGGATGCAGGGTTTGACGGTTTGAGGATCACCTCTTTTGACCATGATAAAGGGATCTTCCAGGGTGATGAGATCGATGACGGGATCTTGAACTTCACCCCTAAGTTCTTCATCACACTGACCAAATCTGTGATTATCGGTGATATCATGAACCTGCTTGGCTATAAAATGCGTCCCTATGAGATAGAGGCAGGCAGTGTCGATTCAGCCATGAAGCAGTGTGAAGATCTTATCTCTGAAGCATTCTTAGAAAAAAAGAGTTTGGTAAAAACACTGTGGAAGTGCCGAAGGGTCTTAGAAGAGGTCAAACTCGACCGTTTACAGCCTAAAGCCAAGGTGATGGTCATGGGTGAATTTTGGGCGGCGATGACAGAAGGTGACGGTAACTACAACCTGCATCGATTTTTAGAATCTGAGGGTGCAGAGTGTATACCCCAGCCTATCATCAACCGTTTGCTTTTAAATCTTTGGGAAGCAGAACGTGCTGTACATAAAAAAGAACATTTGCAGGTTGAAGATGCCAAAAAGATAGACTTCTCTTCTGTGAAGACACGGCTTCTTATCAAGCTGGGTAAGGTAGCGATCAAAACCCATTTCTCCCTGTATGCAAAAGCCATAGGTCTCCATGACTATGAGATACCTGACATGGATAAACTTGCCCATTTGGGTCAAGAGTACTATACGCTTGATTGTGACGGGGGCGAAGGACATCTGGAAGTGGCACACCTCATCGAAAGTGTCAAAGAGAACATTTCACACCTTGTCATCTCCGTCAAACCCTTTGGATGTATGCCCTCTTCTTCAGTCTCAGACGGGGTACAGTCGCTCGTCACAAGCCGTTTCCCTGAAGCCAATTTCCTCGCCATAGAAACATCAGGCGAAGGCGCAGCGAACTTTTACTCGCGTGTACAGATGGCTCTGTTCAAAGCAAAACAATTAGCAAAAGAGGAGTTTGAAAATTTAACACTGCCAGAAGAGATACCAGAGAGGATCCATAACTATCTCTATCAGCCTAAAAGTGAAAAAGCAGGTACAGCTTCACAGTTAATCGCAAGCCTGGAAGAGAGAAGGCTTTAGCTCTCTTCTGTCCTGTGGATAATTTCAGCCAGTCTCTCTTCTTCGGCTTCATCAATATCCAGTGCTTCCACTTCCCCTGCCTTGGCATCTGTAAATATTGACATCTCCAGTTCTTTTTCACTCTTGGCCACGATACAGGTCACTACAGCATCCCCTGTCACGTTCACTGAAGTACGTATCATGTCAAGCAGTCTGTCAACACCCAGGATGAGCCCTATGCCTTCTACAGGAAGTCCTACCTGCACAAAGACCATAGAGAGCATAATGAGTCCCACACCAGGTACGCCTGCTGTTCCGATGGATGCCAGTACAGACATGAGTATCACCGTCAGATAACCGCTTACCCCCAGTTCAACACCATACACATTGGCTATAAAAACCGTAGCCACTCCCTGCATGATCGCTGTACCGTCCATATTGATCGTCGCACCGAACGGTACCGTAAATGAAGCCACAGAATTGTCAACACCCAAACGTTTGGTGACACTTCTTAATGTCACTGGGATCGTCGCATTGGAGCTGGAGGTAGAAAAAGCAAAAACCTGTGCATCGCGTATCTTTTGAAGAAAAATAAAAGGATTCAAGCTAGTAAAAAGTTTAAAGAGCAGCATCAGTGTTCCAAAGAGATGTAAAAACAGTGCAGCGATCACCACAAGCACATACACTGCCAGTTGTGCTAAAAGATCCAATCCAAGTTCACCGATCGCTTTGGCCAAAAGTGAAAATACAGCCACCGGTGCGGTCGCCATGATGATCGACACCATCTTCATCATCGCTTCATTGAGCACTTCAACACCCTCAGCGATGTTCTCTGATTTTTTGCCTACCATCAAAAGAGAGATACCAAGCAGAATAGAAAAAAAGATGATCTGCAGCATATTTCCAGTTGCAAATGCTTCAATAATATTGCCTGGTATAATGTTGATAAGCACCTCACCAAGCGGTGGAGCTTCCTTCGCGGTAAACGCTACAGATGAAGAGGATGGAGAAGAGAACATCGGTATCACTACTGAAGCGATTCCGATAGCCACGGCGATCGCAATCGCAGTCGTCAGTATATAAAGCCCAAAGGATTTGATCCCTACTTGCCCCAGTTTTTTGATATCTCCTATGCCAAATACACCGGAGATGAGAGAGAAGAAGACCAAAGGTACTACAAGCATCTTCAACGCAGTGATAAACATCTTACCGATCACATAAAAAATCCCCCCGGTGATATATTCATTGACAAAACTTCCTTCGACATTGAATCCTCCAAAGTTGATGATCAACCCTGCAACGATTCCCAGTGCCATGGCCCATAGTACTTTTTGTGTCAAACTCATACCTACTCTCCCTATCATTATACTCTAGCCCTAACTTTACCCTAAGTTCCTAAAAGATCGATGGAGGGGTCCTGATACATTTTAAAATAGGAGCAGCATGCAACCATTTTCAAGAAATGTTTTATACTGGTCTTAAAAGTGGAACAAATGCTTTTGTACTCAGTGTGACCTTATCTCCTATCTTCAAAGAAAAAGCCTCCTGGGGGCTTATCACCACTTCAACCAACTGTTGACCGATAGAGACGATGGCGACCATAATAACATCCCTCTGAACGATATCAAGCAGCTCCCCTTCAAATGAAAATTTTTGACTTCCGCTTGTTTTAAGCAAAGCCCTTTTGGGTGTATCATCCTCGATGATCTTCCCATGATCAATTACAACCACCCTGTTCGCCAGACGGTAGATCTCACTTGGGTCATGGCTTACCATGATCGTTGTCGTACCAAAATCTCTGTGCAGGGCAAGTATCTCCTGCTGCAACTTCGTACGCATTCCCGGATCCAGTGCAGAAAGGGGCTCATCCATAAGCAAGATCTTCGGACGATTCATCATTGCACGACAAAGACTGACACGTTGTTTTTGCCCTCCGCTAAGTGTAGAAGGAAGGCGTTCTTTGAGTTCAGTGAGTCCTGTCATCTCCAACAATTGTTTTGCCAATACATGGTCTTTCTCTACAAAGAGAAGATTTTGAAGCACTGTCATATTGGGGAACAGTGCATAGTCCTGGAAAACAAACCCTATCTTTCTCTTCTGTGGCGGTAAAGTATGTTTTTCATCCATCCATATCTCATCACCTACCTTCAAGGACCCCTGAGCCTTTTCCAGCCCTGCAATGATCCTCAGCAGCGTCGTTTTACCGCTTCCGCTCTGGCCGGACAGTGCTATAAACTCTCCCTCTTTGATCTCTAGATCAACAGTAAGCTCCATCTCCCCTATACTGCCAAAAAGGGTTTTGTGAATATCGATATCTATCATCAAAAACCGCCCAGTTTTTTATTTTGTTTGCGATTGAAAAGATAGACACCCAAAAGGACCAAAAAGCTTAGGATCACCATGATACCACTGTAGATATGTGCTGTTTTGTAATCCATGATCTCTACCATCTCATAGATCGCCACAGATGCCACCTTGGTCTCTCCCGGGATACTTCCTCCCACCATCAATACTACACCGAACTCACCTACCGTGTGCGCAAATGTCACAATGATCGCTGTCATCAGCGCCGGTTTGATATTGGGAAGTGCCACTTTGAGTATCGTCATCCATTTTCCCTGACCGCAGATATAAGAGGCATCCAGCATATTTTTATTCAAACTTTCAAAACCGCTCTGCATCGGCTGTACCATAAAAGGAAGACTGTAAAAACAGCTGGCGATCACTAATCCCGTGAAATTGAAAACCAACTTGACACCGAACGTCTCTTCAAAAAATGCACCGACAGGAGAGTTGTGGGAAAGTGCCCAGAGGATATAAAACCCTAGAACTGACGGAGGCAATACGATCGGCAGCGCCGTGACCGCTTCAAGAAACGGTTTGATCTTTGATCTTGTTTGCGATAAATACCAGGCTAAAGGTAAAGCGATCACAAACAGGATCAAAGTGGTCAATCCGGCGAGTTTAAAAGAGAGCAGAAACGGTCCCAGTTCCATACCAGCAATCAGTTCGTTCATACAAGTACCTTTGAAACCGAGAGTACGGTAGATTTTATCAATGCAGTGACCTGATCTCCTACTTCCAGTCCAAGTCTATCGGTTGAAGCTACCGTGATCATCGACTCGACACGATTGTCTGAAATATCCAAAAGAATGCGTGCCAATAATTGACCTTTTTCTATCGCTACGACTTTAGCTGAAAGTTGATTGGAATAACTGAGCATACCGCTTAGGTTTTTACCTATGGCTACACTGGATGCATTCACACTGAGTATACATTCCGAACCTATACGCAATGCTTCATCCAACTCCAAACTTACCATCGTGAGGTTTTGCTCCCTTAAAGAGAATGTCACGATGTTGACTCCATCGTGACATTGAATCGATTGTACTGTCGCTGTAAGATCACTCATGGTACCAGATATCCATAATTTTGTAAAATCTTTTTTGCCTTAGCACTCAACATAAATGTGTAGAAGGCTGCCACTTCACTACTCGTCTCTCCGTTATTTAGCACAACGATCCCCTGACTGATAGGTGTATAAAGTTTCGAGTCTACATCTGTCCAATGCACTCCCTCTTTAAAATGTGCCATCTTAGGACTATAGAGTGATGATTTTGCAATGAAGCCGATATCTGCTGCAGTCACTGCATAAGAAACCGTCTGTGAGATAGACTCTGCATATACGAACTTTTTTTCCACAGCCTCCAATACACCACCCTTTCTCATCGCTTCAACAGCGGCTTTCCCATAAGGTGCTGTTTTAGGATTGGCTACAGCAATCTTCTGAATTGTAGCATCTTTTGTAAGTGCTATACCTTTTATGAAATCCTGTGGTCTGTTACTTAGATACGCCAGTGATCCCTGCGCATACACAAGCGGTCTGGTGACAGCAATGCCATCTTTGTAAAGTGCCTCCGGATATTTCATGTTTGCAGCCATAAACAGTTGATAGGGTGCACCATTTTTGATCTGTGCCGTGAGTTTACCGCTGCTTCCAAGTATGACTTGAACCTTTATCTCGGGATAGAGTGCATGAAACGCTTTTTTCAGATCATCAATAGCATAACCGACATTCGCCGCTACGGCAACTTTTATCTCTCCTGCATGCAGGCCCATCACCATAAAAAGTAAGATCAAGAGTATTTTTTTCATTTTTTTCCTTTTTTGTTCTATATATATCGATTAAAACAGATAATTGATCTCAAGTCTGAATTCATTGTAAGATGAGTCTGATTTTAAGGACCCATCACCTGCAACAGTGTCATCCTTGCCATCAACATAGGCTAAACGTGTTTTCATATAGAATCCAGGCAGACTATCAAACGCTTTCAACAAGTCTAGCGTCAAGACCCTACTGTCTGATTGTACCCCAGGTTTATAATCATCAAAATCCTGTACCGCATATCGCATAAATGCATTAAAACCTGAGATCAGACCAGCCTTGTCAAAGTCATAGTCTGCTCTTACCATATATGTTGATGTATTGGCATACCAGTTATACTGTGCCATCGCTCTTGTAAATCCACCTGTAGGGAATCCTCTCCATGGAGCCAAGATATCTGCTTCATCTGCCACTTTTGAGTAACCCAATCTGAAGTAACCTTTTTTATTTGGCATTTCAACGTCAACTCTTCCACAGAAAAGACTACTATCAAGTGAATTAGCTACACCTGCATCATAGCCTATTGCCTCTTTTCCAGTAAGGTTTGTATATCCAGCAACATCTCCGCCGCCATCATCCATTTGATAGAAATATCTTATACCAGGTCTTACCGCCCATCCGTTATCCATTGGGAATCTGTAGTGTGCTTCAGCCACAATATCCGTTACTACATCAGGTACTGTTAAAGCACTTAACGTAAAGTCTAGATTGTCTATAGCTTTTGTCTTAACATCTGCTAAGAACATATCATGATTAGGGTCTTCACCTGCAGCAATGAAGTTAGCATAACTAAGTCCTTTATGAACCGCTGCGTCATCATTGTTCCCCCAGCTATCACCTGATGCATCCTTAAATGTAACAAGATCATGTGCATCTTCATGGTCTCTTAACTTTTGCTTAGCAAACCATGCTACTCTCGCTGTTGTTTTTGGTGCTACTTTAGCGCCTATCGTTACCCCATCAAAAGTGTTTGGGATCATCTTCGTGTCATTTGAAGCTGTGAATACTGATTCAAACATTTGGCGTCCAGCTTTCGCATCTACCGTACCGTTGTTATACTCTAGATACGCTTGACCAAGTACATGCATACCGTAAGCACCTGTATGCTTCACTTTATATCTGCTGAATGTATCTTTACCCGCTTTTACGCCTCCAACATCAGCATCATCCTCTCTGAAGAAATCAGGATTTAATGAACCATAATACCCCATTGTAAAGCTGAACCCGTTCAATACCGCTGATTTATAGATAAGGCTTCCACCTAATCCCCAAGCTTGATTGTCCATATTACCTTTTTTGGTAGTATCATCCCAAGTTTCTTCATCCCAATCCCAATAGAATGTATTCGATCTGAGTCTTCCATAAAAGATACCTTCACCAAACATATCACGGAGATTGTCTACGCTTCCAGGTAAAACATTATATTCAACTACCATATTCCCTTTGAGTTTACGTTTAGGTGTATCTGCCTTCGCAGCTGCAACTACCGGCTCGACCGGTGCAATATCTCCACCTGCCATCGCAGATGTACCCATACATAACAACGCTGACGCTGCTAAACTGATTTTTATTCTTCCCTTGTTCATTTTCTACCCCTTTTAGTATTTTTAGTCATAATGACTTTATTAACGATGTGTTATAATAATAGTGTGATTTTATCACAACCTCCAATGCCCCGTCCTTCAAAAGGAGACTACAACATTTCTAATAGAAAGACGAGGCACGGTGTTATCTTATGAACACTTCGCACCTTCGACTGGACATCCACAATCCATATCCAATATCTTCACATTAGACTCCATCGGAATGTCAATCACTTTTTGTCTACGAATGTAATCACTGACCACTTCATAGACTGGACGTATTGCTTTTTTATCAAGGTTTTCACCTACATTCTGCAGGTTTCCTCCCCATGATGAGACCCTATAGGTTTTTTCCATATCAATAGGCTTGCCACCGATCATAAAGTCTGAGATACGCTTACCTGATGGCGCAGAGATAGTGATACTGTAACTTGCACCTGTGATCCTACTCATGTCACCACCTTGCTGTAAAAGCGGGTTGGCATTAAACACGTTGTCTGCTATATCTTCCATCAATTTTGCTATCACTTTACCTTTGAGGTCAAATGTATACACCTCAGGGTATGTGATCGCTGTCATCTCATAGACATTGTCTTTTAAAATGTCATCACCCGGAAGTACGGTTGTCCCCCATCTGTATCCTGGGTTAAAGTTGATATCACATTTCATCTCATCTTGAATCGCCATACCTATGAGTGAATCAAACGTTGAGTAGAACGTATCTCTTTTATAGAGAAGTCCTTTGGTTGTACCTAGCACTTCATTGAGCTCTTCATTGTAAGGTTTATACCATTTTTCAATCAGCTCTTCACCTGCTTTATCCGCAGGGATAAGATTTGAAGCTACAGGAATCAGTTTATAACTGTAACCCGCTACTTTTTTATCTTTGATATCCAGATCAAGTCTAGAGATATATTTACCGTGGCTACCAGAGATGATAATGACCGTGTCATTTACGATAATCGGTTCTGGACTAGGATCATGTGTATGTCCACTTAAGATAAAGTCAACACCTGTCACTTTCTTAGCCAGTTCCTGGTCTACAGAGAATCCATCATGGCTCAATACAACGACTGCATCTACTTTTTTCTCATCTCTAAGTTCATTCACATACTCTTGAAGTGTTTCATGACGTAGTGCAAAACTCCATCCTTCCGTAAACTTTTTAGGGTTTGCCGTAGAAGTGAACGGGAATGACTGACCGATAATACCGATCTTTGCTCCGCCTATCTCCTGGATAGAGTATGGTGGAAAGATCAGCTCTTCAAACTCATCCGAGAATGGATCATTATCGATCACGTTTTGAGAGATAAAATCTCCCTTTAGCATACCGATAAGTTCTTGCACACGTTCCTTACCATAGGTAAATTCCCAGTGTCCAACCATCACATCTACACCCAAGTAGTTTTGTGCATCGACGATCGCTTCACCGTCAGTTTTAAGTGCAACTGCTGTACCTTGCCATGTATCACCACTGTCTACAAGAATGACGTTCTCTTCACCTCTTTCTTTTTTGACATGATCGATGATCGGTTTCATGTGTGCAATACCACCCATCTTACCGAACTTCTTAGCAAGTTCTGTAAAATCATTATGCGTATCAAAATATGCATCTAATGAACCTGGCTGTATACCATAATATTTTTGAAAACTCTCACCACAGATGAATCCTGGTGTACCTACTAGGTTCTTAGCTGAGATCAGTGTAGATGGCTCTCTCCAATAGAGTGGCTTAAGGTGTGCATGCAGATCACAAATATGTAAAATCGTTGCTTTACCTTTTGCCTTGAAATCTACGATATCTGAAAAACTCAATTTTTTAATACGCTCTTTACCGGCTTCACCGGCAAAAAGATAGGGCGCCAAAAAATAGCTGATATGGTGGGGGGCATGACCGGGCGTCGGAATCGACCAAATGCCGTAATCGTTGAATTGGTCTGCATCGACAAGCAAATCGCCCGGCACGGCACG
>JBNLDB010000043.1:0-10116 GCA_050304115.1 Sulfurovum sp.
TTTCGTCTGAGGCATAACACCATCATCCGCTGCAACCACGATAATAACGATATCCGTTGCCTGTGCACCACGTGAACGCATCTCCGTAAATGCTTCGTGACCCGGAGTATCCACGAATGTGATCTTCTTGCCATTCTTCTCTACCTGGTAAGCACCCACGTGCTGTGTAATACCACCCGCTTCTTTATCTGCTACTTTTGAAGTACGGATTCTGTCAAGAAGTGATGTCTTACCGTGGTCAACATGTCCCATGATCGTGATCACTGGTGGTCTCTCTTCAAGATCCGCTTCATCCTCTTCTACATCATGATCTTCTGTAATTTCAAGTTCATCAAGAGGGTTGACAGTCGTCACTTCAACTTCAAACTCTTCAGCAAGGATCTCGATCTCATCTTTACTTAAAAAGTCGTTCTTCGTTACCATCATTCCCAATGCGAAGAGCACACCGATCACTTCACCTACAGAACGATTTACCTTTTCCGCAAACTCATAGACCCTTACATTCTCAGGGATCTCTACGGAAGTCACCACTTCTGTACTTTCCGCTTTCTCATACTTCTTACGCTTACCGCCACGTTTCAACGAACGTTTCTGTTGAGGACGGAATGCCTGTCTGCCTTTACCTGTAGCTGCCCCGGAAAGTTCTCTCTTTTTCGCTTCTTCTTTACGTTTTTGCTCTTGACGCATCATATCTTCATAAATATTTTTATCAGAGAAATCTAAGAGTACAACCTCTTCTTCACCAAAACCGCTGTCGATATCACCGCTCATACTGTCATGGTTGAAGATGTCTATTTTGGTACCACTGTCTCTTGCCTCTGCTACTTTTTTAGGCTTCTTCTTTGCTACATAAGATGTCTGATCCTCCATAGAGATCTTCTTTGCAGCTCTTACCGGTTCAGGTTTTGCTCTTCTTACAATTTTAATGCCACCACGAGAAAGTGTTTTTTTCTGTGTTTTATCTTCAGCCTCTTCTATCGTAACCGGTGCTTCAGTTTCTGCTTTCTTGCTTACAACCGAGATACCTTTACGTTTCTTCACCTTTTTGACAGCAGGTTTTTCAGTGCTTTCAGAAACCGCATTCTCAGCCTTCTCCTCTGTTGTCTCTTTAGGCATGTCAGCAGTAGTTTCCACTGCCGGTTTTGCTTCAGACTCAGTTTCAGCTGCCGGTGTTGAAACTTTTTTCTCTACCGTTTCTTCTTTCTTCTTGACTACAGTAATTTTTGCTTTGCTACCAGGTTTCTTGAACCCTTTTGGCAATGTTCCGCTAATCGCATAATCTACGAGGATACCAGCATCTTCCATACTGATAGTACTATTGGCTGCTTTGACATCAAACCCTAACTCTTTGGCTTTGTCTAGCAAATCTGCGTTTGATAATCCTGCTTCATCTGCTATTTCTTGGATTTTAACTTTATCCATATCTTGATTAACTCCTTTAATATAATGCAACTAATTGCATCTGTTACCTTCATTTGACAACGCTTCCAATAACTTGGTAAATCGCTCTTCATCTTGTTTAAAACGCTTCACCAAGCCTTTCATCTTTTTCTCATTATGTACACACATATCACAAAGGTAAAAGCTTCTTCCTTTACCGTCAAATCCTACTACCTCACCATCCTCTTGTTTTAAACGGATCAAAGTGTTTTGAGGATGTCTGCTTCGGCAAGCGATGCACATACGTATTGGCTGTGATTTATTCATGCGTATTATACCTAAAAAGAGATTAAGCGTACAGCTTAACTCTTAGTGATGACACCATTATTGTCTAAAGAGAGAATAAAAACCCTGAATTGAGGGAAACGTGACTGTAGTGCCTGCGCTATTTTATTGGCATCTTTCTCATATGCCAGGTTGAAAAATGTCGAGCCTGAACCTGAAAGTGTGCTCATCAGTGCCCCGTGCTTCAGTGCCAGCTTTTGTACATCGAACAGTTCAGGCATCATTTTCATTCTTCTCGCCTGATGCAGCTTATCTTTAGATGCTATGCGCAAAAGGTCCCAGGATTCGCTCATAAAAAGTGCTGTCATATAAGAGGCGCGGGAGAGAGAATAGACTGTCTCTTCTTTTCTGTACATCTTAGGCAACACCGTACGGGATTTTGCTGTGGAAATCGTACGGTTAGGTACCACCACAACGGCTTTCAGATAGTCAGGCATTCGTCTTTTTTTACTATAGACCCTGTCACCTTCAACACAAGCGACATTAAAACCACCCATCACTGCAGGGGTGATGTTGTCAGGATGATGCTCATAACGCAATGCATGGTTGAGTATCTCTCTTTTGTTGTATCTCTTGCCTGCTGCAGTATACGCTGCACTCAATGCAGCCACGATCACTGCAGAGGAGCTTCCCAATCCTCTTGAGATCGGAATACGGTTATGAAATTCAAACCTGAAATTATCCTCTCTTCCAGTCAGTCTTTTGTAATTTTCATTGAAAATACTTAAAAAGAGAGAATTCTTCTTTATTTTAGGATTGTCATCACCCTCTCCATGTGTAGAGAGACTCAAAAATTTTGAGGGGGTGATCGTGATTTCATTTCTCAGGTCGACTGCAAGACCCAGGGTATCAAACCCAGGGCCTAAGTTTGCAGAGGTTGCGGGTACGCTTATAAACATCATTATCCTTATTTTGAACGCCTTTGGAGAGACCTCCAAAAACTATGCTGACACGTTGTCAACTGCAGCTATTCGATCATGCAATAGATCACAGGGTTCTAAACAGCTGGAAGTATATACTCAGGTGTTGATTCTTCATCCAATTCAAGATCTTGAATACGCTGAGGCAATGTAAATTTTACATTGATCGCTTGTTCAAATTTTTTTGTAATTATAGTCTCTTTTTCCTTGATAAAATAAAGGTTTCCTACCGCTTTGATGGGTTCCCCTCCATTTAAAGCAAAACCACTACATCCGACACACTCTATACCCTGCAGGATTTCTATCGTTTTAAGCATAATATAGGTGAGTTTTATCGCCATATACGAACCGGGACCTCTGGTATAGATGATCCTGCTGATATCATATTTGTCCAAACATGTTTTGATCAGGGGTAAAAGGATTTCGGAAGTTTTTAATTCACTGGATATCGTGTCGATCAGCCTGCCTTCTTCATAGACCCCCAGTAAAAGGGGTGAAGAGATAGATATGACGAGTAGTTCGTATCTCTTAGGCAAAGCTTTTTGCAAATGCTCTACTTTGTAACTCTTCTACTGCGACCAGATCATAGTTCATACTGTCTGAGAGTAATTTCGATGTCAGTTTATAATTGAGATCATGGCTGCCTGCAAATGATTCATATTTCGCCAGTATATTATGACCTGAGACCAGCATATCACCCATGGCATCCAGGATCTTATGTCTTGCAAATTCATTCTCAAAACGCAACCCTTCAGGGTTGAGTACTTTATGGTCATCAAGCCCTATGGCATTTTGCAGTGTGGCACCCAGTGCTAAATTTTGACTTTGCAGATACTGAATATCTTTTGCAAACCCGAATGTTCTTGCTCGTGCGATCTCTTCCACAAACGCTTTGGTACTGAACTCAAAATGCTCTTTCTGATCACCGATCACGGGATGGTCGAACTTGATACGAAAGTCAAACTCTGCACTCTCATGCGGTAACAGACGCACAAACTTGTCACCTTCACGTACCTCAACAGGCTGCTTCACACGGATAATTTTCTTCAAGGCATCCTGCTCATGGATACCTGCCTCTTCCAACAAAAGACAAAAAGAGATGGAGGATCCATCCATGATCGGCATCTCATTCCCATCCACGATCACACGCATATTGTCTATACCATACGCGTAGACAGCAGAGAGGAAGTGCTCGATCGTCGAAATATACCCCTTCTCATTCCCTATGACCGTAGCCATACGTGTATCAATGACCGAGTCAGGAGAAAGCGGGATTCTCATCGCCAGATCTTCACGATAGAACATAATACCCGAATCTACATCCATCGGTTCAAGTCTTAACTTGATCGGTTCACCCTTATGCAGACCTATACCTACAACTTCCACAGCTTTTTTCAGTGTTCTTTGTTGCATAGCTTCCTCCTTTCTCATTTTTTATTGGCGTTATTATAGTATAATATAATAATTATTGCAAAGTATATACTTTTGACCTGTATAATTTTTAGGCTACTTACCCTGGATGATCTTATCCGCAGCCTTAAATACATTGTCTACATTCTTTCTGATCCAATCTTGATCAAACCACTCTACCGGTCTGACCTCTATACCTTGAACCAAAAGACCAAAATGGAGGTGATCCCCCAAGGCCAAACCGGATACACCTGTTTTTGCTATATTATCTCCCGCCTTCACTTCATCGCCTTCATTGACCAGAAGTTGAGAACAGTGTCCATAGAGTGAATAGAGCCCCAATCCGTGATCGATCATAGGCATATTCCCATAGATCCCATTTTCATTGGCAAAGACGACCTTACCGTCATTTGATGTTTTGATCGTCGCCATTTTTGTACTCGCCAGGTCATACCCTACATGATAGGAGTGAGAGACTTCGTTCTCCTTGTCTCCATAGTAATAATGTCTTTCATCACCATAGCTTGCAACCTTCTGTCCATTTCTAAGCGGGTAGAATTTTTTTATTTTCCAACTTTCGAGTACACCAGAAGAGACCGTTTTACTTAGGGAGTGGATCAAGGCTTCGTTTTTCAAACGCATAGTTTCATTGATCGCTTTTAACTTCTCCAATTTATCATTGATATGCGCATACTCAGGATCACTTGATGCAAGATCTGTGATCTTTCCATCTATAAAGTTGTCTCTTGCTCTGATCCATGAAACTTTATACTGATGGTTTTTGACATAAAAAGGAATATCAACCGAACGTTCGTTCTTGGCAGCATCTATCGCAACCACTTTCGCTTTAAAGTCTGTTTGGGTGAAGGGCCAAGCGATAAGTGCTGCATAATATCCTTCTTTTTTATAAGGCTGTGCCTTAAACTGTGTTTCACCTGCTTCTATATACAGTCTCTCCAGGTTCTCATCATCTGCCTGAAATACGACCAAAGCACTTCCCCCCTGGGTAATACTGTAAGAGTTCGCAACAACATTGACATTGGGTCTTGTATAGTCAACATTGATGTCGATCACTTTTTCACTCTTATTACCCTGAGCAAAGTTCCATAGACTGCTATCAGTGACAGAAACTTTTAATGTGAGTTTGGATGCTTTTGGATCCAGGGTTTTACTTTGAGGATAGTTCACAAGAAGCGTTTGTTCTTTTGGCTTTCCTTCCAACGTTCCGTCCCCAATAATAAGACTGTTCTTCCCATCACTCAAGATCAGTTGGAAACTTTTTAATCCTTCATTATCAGCAAGTTGTACTTTCAATGGATCCTTACGGTTCCAAAATACATTTTGCTCGCTATGCACTGTCGGGACTTCTCTTTCAAATTCCGGTGCCGTATAGACATACCCTGCTCCCGCAACTAAAGCCGCTAATACCACTAAAAACAGTCCGCCTACTATTTTTGCTCCGCTTCTTTTACCACTTCTATTTCTCATCCAATAATCCTAACTCTTCTATCTTTTCTAAAATTGTATCGATACTTTCTTGTAATCCGCATTGTAATACTTTATCATCCAATGTAAATCCTGCAGCGACCTTATGCCCTCCGCCGCCAAAGGCTGTCGCTACTTTGGAAACATCCACTTTTTTACTGCGCAGAGAGATACGGATCCCCTGCTCCAATTCCATGGCAAATATGGCTATCTCTACCGTTGCTAAAGACCTGGCGTAATCTACCACACCCTCCATATCCGGTACCGTTGCACCTGATGCACGTATATCTTCTTTGGTCACCATAAGTGCAGCTATCTCTGCGTCATGGTATAAAGATAAAGAGGTTAAAGCCCTTTGCAAAATACGCAATGAACTCAAAGGTCGTCTCTGGGTAAAGTGACGGGCTATCTCATCAGGCAGAGCACCCGCCTGAACAAGTTCTTGTGCTACGGTAAATACTTCTTCATTGACTGAAGAGGTAGTGAAGAACCGTGTATCTGAGAGCAGTGCTGTGTAAAAACAGGTTGCTGCATCTGCCTTGATAGGATAAAGTGCTTTAAACAGTGCAAATGCCACCTGTGATGCAGAGGCATACTCAGGTATTACCACATTGACAGTTCCGTAACGTGTGTTGCTCTGATGGTGATCGATATTGATAATATCTCTACCCTTCAGATCAAATCCCAGTCTATCTGCACTTCCGCAGTCACAAGAGATGATCACACTGTCGGCATAATCGATATGATGCTTGATCTTTTTAAAGTTTGGTAAAAAATCAAGATAGAGCGGTAACTCCGTTGAAGCATTCACGATTTCGACTTTTAAGCTTTTATCCCTACTTAACAATGCATAGAGTCCTAAAGCCGTCCCTAACGTATCTGCATCCGGATTCAGATGGGAAAGTATCGTAATAGAACCTGCCTCTTCTATCTTATTTCTGACTTCCTCATAGGGTAGACTCTCACGTATCATGTTATTCTTTCATCATTTAATTCACACGTCTGTGATTATATACAAAGAGTGTTAATGAAGTGTTACTACTCTACCTTCATAGACAAATCGATCCAATTTGCCTGATGAATGATCGAGCCTGAACTGATGGCATCTACCCCGGTACTTGCGATCTCTTCGATCGTTTCAAGTGTGACATTCCCGCTGGCCTCAAGTAAAATATGCGGATAGTGTTCATTCCTGTATGCAACGACTTTCGCAGTCTCTTTTGTCGACATATTGTCACACATCACGATATCTGCTCCTGCTTTCATCGCCTGTTTACTCATCTCAAGACTTTCACACTCTATCTCAACCTTGGAAGTAAAAGGTATTTTTTGCCGTACCTCTTTCATAAAAGCATCCAGATCCTCGATGGTTTTCAGATGTGTATCTTTGAGCATCAAACAGTCATCCAGGCCCATACGGTGATTGATCCCTCCACCGCAGCGTACGGCATATTTTTCAAACTCACGCAATAAAGGTCTTGTTTTTCTTGTATCCAGCAACTTCACACCCGTCTCTTTAATGGCATTGACATACGAGGCTGTCAAGGTCGCTATAGAACTTGCATGAATGACCATATCCAAAATAGAACGCTCCAAAGAGAGAATGGTTTTTGAATCTCCAGAGACAAAAAGAAGTTTTTCGCCTTTACTAAAAGGGGTGCCATCAGATTTTTTCCACTCCAGTGTCAGATCATACATCTTTGCCAGGGCCTCGACATACTCTTGACCTGCAAGTACCCCGTCACTCTTCGCCATGATATACGCCCGTATGGATTTACTCGTGCTGATACGGGCGAAGAGGTCCCCTCGCCCTAGGTCTTCGGCCACTAAAGCCTTTAAAAATGTCTCTTTTAACATTATTTTATCGCCAACATGCGTTCTAATGCTACATTGGCATATTTGATCGTATCAGGATCCACCACGATCTCATTGATGGGCTTGTTATCTTCTATGGACTTCAAGGTATTATAGAGATCCTCCAAGGTCGTTTCATTCATCGTAGGGCACTCCGGTTTGGTCGAAGAGAGGACATAGGTATTCCCCTTTCTCATTCTGTTCACAAGATTGTACTCTGTACCTATGGCCACTTTTTGTTCAGGGTCAAGGTCATTGACATACTTGATAAGCTGTGAGGTAGAGCCTGAAAAATCTGCTGCAAGCACCACGCTTGGATCACACTCCGGATGTACAGCTATTTTAATGCCCGGGTACTTGTTTCGGTAAAACTCTACGTCATCTACAGTAAAGAGTTGATGCACAGAACAGAACCCGTTAAAACAGATGATATCTGCTTCTTTAGGATCACACTCTTTACCCTCTTCCTCTACACCGATTACACAGGACTTCAACCCCATCTGTATCGCGAAATTCTGCCCTAGGCATCGATCTGGAACGAAGAGGATCTTCTTTCCGCTCTCCAATCCTTTCTCGATGATCTTGTATGCATTGGAAGAGGTACATACGAGTCCGCCCATCTTCCCTACTTTTGCTTTGACCGAAGCATCCGAATTGATATAGGTAATAGGCAGGATATCCTCTTTGGCAATGCCTCTGTCCACCATATACTGTACCGATTCGTCAAAATAAGAGCCATCCATCATACGTGCCATCGCACAACATGCGATCTTTGGCATGAGCACACGTTTTTCAGGTGCAATGACCTTGACACTTTGCCCCATGAAACCAACACCGCAAAAAACGACCCAAGGATTTGTGTCTGCCTGGCATCTGCGTGCCAATTCGAGACTGTCACCTGTAATATCAGCCATTTCAAAAACTTCATCACGCTGATAATAGTGTGCCACGACCGTGACATTCAATTCTTTTTTTAATCTGTTTATTTCAGCTTTATAATCTATACTCATCTTATCTATCCTTAAATATTGTGGCTATTTTATCAAAATTCGGATAAAATTGCACTATTCAAGCACTTATACCCTTCTCAAGGTAAGTGCGTATCAATTTTAATAGTGGACTACGTATGGACTTTATAACAAATCAAAATATTTTACTCTATCTTGCAGCCTATCTTATAGCAGGTATCCCTTTTGGATACCTGCTCGCCAAAAAGTTTGCAGGGGTGGATATCAAAGAGGCCGGCAGCGGTAATATCGGTGCGACCAACGTACTTCGTGTGGTCAAAGAACAAGACCCGAAACTGGCAAAAAAACTTGGCGCGATCACACTCTTTTTGGATGCCATCAAAGGTGTGGTCGTGATACTCGTAGCTATGATGCTCGGCGCACCTGAAAGTGTACTCTGGACCCTTGCAGTATTGGCTGTTGTCGGTCACTGTTTTTCGGCATTTTTGTTCTTTGAAGGAGGGAAAGGTGTGGCAACCGGTTTTGGTGTACTGCTCATTATGATGCCTATTCCTGCGCTTATTGCCATTTTTGTGTGGCTGATTGCAGCCAAAGGATTAAAGATCTCATCACTCTCGTCACTTATTGGGCTCATAGCATTCATTATCGCCTCTTATATACTCTATCCTGAAGTACCTGGCATAGGTTCGCATGCACCTATTTGGATCATCGCGTTCATCATCTTTTATAAGCATATTCCAAACATCGTCAGACTCTTCAAAAAAGAAGAAGGTAAAGTCTGATATGACCATTCATATAGAAGATCTGACATTTGATGTGATCATCGGCTTACTGGATTTTGAACGAGAGAAACCCCAGCGTGTCATCATCAACCTTCAAGCCTCTTATGATTACAACGATGATCAATTCATCGATTATGCAGATATGGTACTGCTGATACAAAACGAACTCAAAGAGAAACGCTATGAACTTTTAGAGAATGCACTTTTAGGTCTCAAAGAGTTACTCACTACCACTTATCCGCAGTTACAGACACTTTCACTCAAGATATCCAAGCCGGATATCTTGCCTCAATGTACAGTTTCCTTAAGTAAAACTTGGAATTTTTAAATTTTTTTTAAAAAGCGCTCTTTTTTATGTTATAATTATTAAACAAATCTTAAAAGATTAAAAAAAGGTGCATGATATGAGAATATTGATCATAGAAAGTGAAGTGACACAGAGTAAGATACTTTCAGATACGTTGACGCAAGAGGGTTATCAGAATGATGTAGCTGAAAATCTTGATGATGCAAGATATTTTCTGCAGATCAGAAACTACGATCTAGTACTGCTTGGATGGCCCTCTGGCAATGATAAGAACCTGGATATCATCTCTACTATCAAAACAGAAGCACACAAAACCTCTGTCATTGTTCTTTCTGAGCGGGAAGACAAAGAGAGTGAGATCAAGGCACTGAGATCCGGTGCTGACGATTTTGTCAGAAAACCTCTTGATTTTGATATTTTACTGGTACGTATAGAAGCGAAACTACGGTTTGGTGTTTCCAATATTATTGAAATAGAAGACCTTATCATTAACCCTGAAGAGGAGAAGATCATCTATGAAGGTGAAGAGATAGAACTCAAAGGCAAACCATTTGAGGTATTGACCCATTTAGCCATGCATAAAGACCAGATCGTCTCTAAAGAGCAGCTGCTTGATGCTATCTGGGAGGAACCGGAGCTGGTTACAACGAATATGATCGAAGTCG
>JBNLDB010000044.1:0-10066 GCA_050304115.1 Sulfurovum sp.
ATCGGTAAGTTGGCATCAATGTATTCAAATACAGGTCTGTAGTCTGTACCTCCGCCACCTTTGAGTGCAAAATCCATTTTTTCGCCGCCCTGGAATGTATAGTGTGCATGTACTTTTGCATCTGCAATGATCAATTCTATCTGTACGGCAGGAAAGTTTTGCATGATCGTCTTAAACTCTTCCATGAATGCACCCAGCAGTGCATCATTGATGGAGCCTGAAGTATCAATCGCCACAGCCAGACTCAAAGTATCGCTGGTGAGTGAGGGGAGGACAAATCCACGGTGTAAATGCTTTTTATTGGGAGGCATAAAGGCATAGTTGTTACGCATATGCCGGTTAATGGCATTATAAAGTTCAAATCGCCAATCGATATCATTGAGTTTGATCTTTTGTGCCAGACGGTTGAGTCCTGAAGGCATGGCACTTTTGCGTTGTGCCAACTCCTGTGAGAGAGATTCGGCATAGTTCCATTGTGATTCATCTTCGGGATCGAGTTCTTCATCTATGTTCTGGAGATTGGAAAATGCTTCTGTCTCTTGCATATTTGTATCATTCGCTGATGAGTCTGGTACAAGATTTTCATTGGGAGTGACATTTTCGTCATCATATGCGTCAGTAATGTCGCCAAAATACTCTTCTTTCAGGACTTCATAGATCTCTTCCGCATACATGCCTTCAAATTCGCTGTTGTAATTCGCCCCTTGTGGTATCTCCATACCATTCTCGTACAGCATATTGTTAATGGCATAATCTGTTGCAAGCTGCCAGAGAGATCCACGGCGATTGAGTCGACGCTGTTGATGGGCGAGTACATGGTGCATGACACAGTTGGTCAGGATGAACATCATCTCATCGATGGTTCTCCGGGCTATAAATTCGGGATTGTATAAAAACCGTTTCCCGTTACTCGCATACGCACCGACTTTGTCACTGCTTTCATGTTTGAGTCTTGAAGCAAGCATCCCAAAGTAGGGATGTTTGAGCGTAAGCTGGCTTTTGGCTTTTACAATAAGATCTTCACTGCGCATTAGTGTAACAAGGTATTGAATTTACGCATCCAAAGCGTCCAACTGTCAACATGGTCAAGCTCAATATTGCGTTCTCTAAGGTCTTGTACGATCATGACCGCAAACTCTCCGGGAAGCCCCAGGGTATAGGTGAGGAGGTTGTTAAGCTTTTTGGAACTGGTATAGTCATCAATACGCATGGAAAGCGCAGTACAAAGTACGTGAAGTGCGGCAGCTTCTGTAGGTACCTCAGTACAGGTCCCTTCCAATATACTGTCCAGATCGGGTAAACTTCCCGCAACAGATCTAAATCCTAAAAAGGATGCTGCCAACTCTTCACCTATGGCACCGGATACCAGTGGCATCAAAAGATCGGCATCCGGTTGTGAAGCAAGTATCTCATTTACATACGCCCATGATCTGGGGGTAGCGAAAGAACGGCTGTCATCTTGTGTGCTAAATGCAAAAAGCGCATCGGGTCTATGTCCTATAAATGAGATAATACTTATATCGATACCTGCATCTTTCGCCCACTTCTGCCACTCACTGACATCGCTTTCCATCTCCAGGTGGACAAACCGGTTTGCCAGCGGTGCTGCCATACGAAAGACGACACCACGGTCACTCTCACGGTTACCTGCTGCGACAATGGACCAACCCTCAGGCAAAGTATATTCACCTATCTTTCTATCAAGGATCAGTTGGTAGGCAGATGCCTGTACCATAGGGGCAGCGGTATTGAGTTCATCTAAAAAAAGAATACCCTCTTTTTGGCTTCCATCAGGCAAAAAAGAGGGTGGTGCCCATACAGCGGTATCTTTGTTTGTATCAAAAAAAGGAATACCGCGAAGATCTGTAGGATCAAGCAGAGAGAGACGCAGGTCGATACAGGCGATATCCTGCTCTTTGGCGATCTGTGCCACGATAGAAGATTTTCCTATCCCTGGAGGACCCCATAAAAATACGGGGACTTTTCTTTTACATAAATATTCAAGTGATCGTTTTGCACCTTGGGGGTTCATAGTTTTCCTTCATTATAGAGTCATAATAAAGCATGTGCAATTATGATACGAAGTATAATTCAGAGAAAAATAGTATGAATTTAGGGTATTTTTTATCAAAAATCCACATATCGCGACAATTTTGTCATTTTTTTGTAAACTTGGTATGAAAATTGCATATTTTAACGATTTTTTTCAGGAATGCTATTTGTATTATGTTTGGTAACTTAATTAGAAAGGATACGACATGTATGAATGTAACATCATAGAAGCAGACGATTTTGGATTTAATCATTACCTCAATCATATAGATGAGGATGCATTTTACCCATACGATGAAGAGTTTGATGACATAGTCTATGAAGATGATAGTATATGGGATTGATACCTATGCAATTAGATTTGTTATCATAAGAAGGTATCAATGACTGAAGAACTCTCGTTAGCTATTGATACCATGGATGAAAAACATGAGGATTTTTTAGATATCCTGTCTCACATAAAAGCATCTCCTAAAGGTGATTTTTTAAATCTATTCCAAGAGATGATCACACAGACAAAAGAACATTTTGAGTTTGAAGAGCACTTAATGCGCAAACACCATTTTTACGGTTTACAGGAACATCTGCATGAACACGAAAACCTCTTAGGTGAGATGGAACACTTTTATGAAAAGTCTAAAAAGATACCATCGTTCGGAAAATCCTATATTCATGAGTATGCCTATGAAAGATTCAAAAGACATATCACCAACATTGATTCACAGCTTGCAATGTTTTTAAAAGGTAAAGTACTACCTGGCGTTTCTTAGTATTTTAAGAATTTGCGGCGTTACTGCTAGATCCAGTGCTGTAAAATCATCAGGGTTTTTTATACTGACATCAGCCCCTGCATTGACCAACATCTCCACCATTTCTTTTTTTCCGCTGGATGCCGCGTACATGAGTGAAGTCACACCATTGACATTCATAGTGTCGATATCAATACCTGCATCAATGAGCAGTGAAAGTACAGTGGGATTCTCTCCAAAACAAGCAAGCCATAGTGCTGTGTTGCCATCTACATTCAATAAAGATATATCTGCCCCTGCATCCAGTAGCTGTGATACTATCTCTGCATTCCCCTCTCTTGATGCTTTCATCAGTGCAGTATTTCCATAGCTACCCTGCTGGTCTATATCCGTAAGGGTATAGTTGTTTTTTTCAAGCCATGCCAGTGTCTCTTGATCCATAGATATTCCTTTTTATGATGGAGTGTGATCGTTCTGCTTCCTTAGTCTCCTGACTAGCGTAAAAAAGCATTCATCATTTGTATAATAGTGGGTGTTGTTTTCAAATGTGATCTTGTCATTATGGTATTTTTCTACGAGTCTTGCTTCATTAAGATCGACTTCATAATATTGATCACAATGCTGACAATATAGTCTTGTAAACATAGTTCTCCTTTTGGAATTTTAATGCAATTTCCATTCTAACCAAGAACAGGAATTGCATTTGTAAAGTCAAAAGGAATTGCGATGGAAACGTATTTTTACTGCCAAAGTTGTGATGCAAAAATAACTATGGATCAGCTGGCACTGCTGAATGAAGGGAAATGCCCGACCTGTCAGAGTATAGAGGGTTTTTCAAGTCTTCCTAAGGATGAAAATGACTCTTTTGAGAGTTTAACTGTGGTCAATGATACAGAATTGTTGGAAAAAACATTTGGAAAGTAAGACAAATACGTTTTTGTCTGTATCAAACATTTAAAAGAGAGGTGATCGAACGGATCTCCTCATCGTTGAGAGATATCTCACACGCTTCAAGGTCTTGCTGCATATGTTCTTTTGAAGTGGTGCCGCTCAGCGGTGTAATATGTTGGGACATAAGGTAGGCAAAAAATATCTGTGCTTCACTTTTACGGTATTTTATGGCAAGTTTCATTACAGTGTCACTGCTCAAGAGATGCGGATTGGCTGTCAGGCTCCAAAAACTTTGATAGACGATGTCATGTTCCAGGCACCATTGCCGCAACGCCATGTCATAGTCACTGTCACGATAAAAGCGGTTTTGCACAATGGTCGGTTTGATCTCAGCTTCATCATAAAGCCTTTTGAGTACAGAGAGGTCATAACAGTTACTGATACCCAGCTTTAGTACTTCACCCCGTTTATAGACGGTTTCCATAGCCTGCCAGACCTCAAGAAGATGAGAAAAGGGAAAGAGAGGAGAGTGCAAAAGAAGTGAGTCGATATAAGAGGTCTTGAGATTTTTTTTAGAGATCTCAAAGGATTGGGCAACCTGTTCAGACAAAGATGCATTTTTATCATACGGTACTGTATCGGGATCCTGTCCTGCAAGGGGTGTGAACTTGGTCTGAACAAAGAGCTCTTCACGTTTGATGCCTGAAAGTATCAGCGCATCACCTACAAGAGGTTCGGAGTAATGTTTGGGTTGACATGCGGTATCGATCCCTCTAAACCCGGCTTTAAGCGCCTCCGTGACCAGCTGTGTCGTATGCTCTTTTTTCCATGCGGTACCATAGATGATCATTGGCATTTGAGCGGTTTGGGTAGGTATGTTCCCTTCCATCAACAAGAGACTCGCTTTTACTTATTCAACTGTGAAGAGACGGCACTGAGCACCACATTGGCCTTATCGGGAAGTCCATTGTATTTTTTGATACTCACACCGAAGTCTGCCATCGCTTTGGCTGTGTTCTTACAGGCACTCTTGGTTACGAGGAAATCACAGTCTTTCAGCACTTCTCCCATCTTAACATGTTCCTGAACATGTGCTTCATCTTCATGATCATGGGAACACTGGTGGCATTCATCCTCATGTTCATGGCCCAGGTCGGTACGCGGATTGGGACGTACTTCCTCAAGCTCAAATGATTTGAACATACCGCCCCCTTTGATAGTATAGACAGCAAAGTAGGGCGTATGTCCTGCATTGGCAAAAAATAAGAGGTTAGCATCTTTAACGGGTACGGCAACTTTCATCGTGATTCCTTTTTATTAATCATAATAGACTTTTTTAGATTTGTCAATCTTTATAGCTGTGAATGCAATTTATATACTATGGAAAGGCTGCTGTTTGGAGGTATGTCAGGTTCGATATCTCTCCTGTATGACCGAAAGGCATGATCTGACATCCTGTGCAACCAGGGTATGAGAGAACATCAGGTTATGGGAGAGCCCAAAATCTTCGATAGATTTACCATCAACACAGTGTGTGGCATCCTGGTCAAGTTTTTGGTGCATGATTAGACGATCCTTCAGTGCAGAAAGGTTACTGGTATAGCCGAAAACAGGTTTGCCCAATGCTTCGGCAAAGCCGACTTCATAGACGGTACCCGAATCGGGTTCAAATCCCCTGAAAGGGCTGAGGTTTGCCATGACGATATCTGCTTCATGAATGAGTTGTATATTGGCCACCCTTATCGCTTCTGCCATTTTTGCTGGTGCATCCTCCTTGATGACATTATCTAAAGGAAAGAGTCCTTCAAATCCAAACACTTTACAGAGTTCCTTTAGTGCTTCCCCCTGTGCTTTGGCATCTTTTTCAAACACGTCCGGACCGGCCAAATAGATCTTTTTCATTCTTTTCCTTTCAAATATATGTCAATTATACAAAATCAACTTGTAAACATCATGAAATAGAGGGATATGAAATTTTTTTGACGAAATAGCTGGAAAAAGGCGCTTCTAGCACAAAATTTGCATAAGTATCTATAAATATTACTTCAAAGGAATTCTTTATGGTCAATCGAGCAAAGATAAAAGAGTTGTTGAATGAAAGTGCATGTTCTCACTCCAAAGACAAAAAACCCGGTGAAGGATGTGATAAGCCAAAACCTGGATTGGCAGCGGGAGGGTGTGCATTTGACGGTGCACAGATCTCCCTTTTCCCCTATGCTGATGCCGTGCATCTGGTACATGGTCCACAGACCTGTTTGGGTGCTTCATGGGAGACACGTGAGACACTGAGCTCCTACGAAGGACGAAACCATACCTTTATGGGTTTTACCACCGGAATCAATTCCAATGATGTCATTTTCGGCGGAGATAAACGTTTGGAAGACTCCATCAATCATGTGATGAAAGAGTATAAGCCTGAGGCTATATTTGTCTATTCTACCTGTGTTACGGCACTTGTAGGGGATGATATAGATATGACCTGTAAGAGAGGGAGTGAAATGCACGGCGTGCCGGTCGTGCCTGTGCATGCACCAGGATTTGTAGGCGGGAAAAACCTTGGTTCACGTCTTGCAGGAGAAGCTGTACTGGAACATCTCATCGGTACCAAGGAACCTGAAACGACCACACCGTATGATATCAATCTTATCGGTGATTACAATGTAACGGGTGATATGTGGCAGTATCTGCCTATGTTTGAGAAGTTGGGTATCCGTGTGCTCTCTTCTCTCAGCGGAGATGGACGTGTAGGAAGTATACGTACCGCACATCGTGCAAAACTGAATGTTATTGTTTGTGCCAAATCACTGATAACCCTTTGCCGGAAAATGGAGGAGAACTTTGGTATCCCATGGATATCGGTCTCTTTTTACGGTAAACGGGATACCTCTTTTGCTATCAGAGAGATCGTGAAAGCTTTGGGTGATCCGGAATTGATCGAAAAAGCAGAGAAGCTGATCGCTGAAGAGGAAGCAGCACTGGAAGAAAAACTGATCCCTTATAAAAAACGTTTTGCAGGGAAGAAAGCAGTACTGAACACAGGAGGGAACAAGGCATGGTCCATCGCTTCTGGATTACAGGACCTGGGTGTAGAGGTGGTTGCCACATCTATACGTAAATCAACTGCAGATGATATAGAAAAAGCACGTGAATATTTGGGACCGGACGGGATTTTAATGAAAACGCCTGCATCACAGCAATCCAAAGTGATCGATGAAAAAGGAGTGGATATCTTGCTTGCGGGTGGACGAAGCCTCTATACTGCTATCAAGAAAAAGATCTCTTTTATCGATGTGAATCAAGAGAAAAAAACCAGTTACGGGGGCTATAAAGGTCTGTTGAACCTTGCAGAGGACCTTAGTGCTGCATTTGATAACCCTGTCTTTGCCAATGTCTCCCAAAAAGCACCATGGGATGTGGCATAATGAATACGCAAGCAAAGATCCCATTGGACAGAAAAGAACATAAGCCGCTTCAGGTCAACCCTATCAAACACTCTCAGCCTATGGGTGCGGCACTTGCCTTCATGGGCATACAAAACTGTCTGCCGCTTATGCATGCATCACAAGGATGTGCTTCGTATACGAAAGTGTTCTATACCAAACACTTCAATGAACCTATTGCCATGTATAACACGTCGGTGAGTGATATCACAGCAATACTGGATGGGGGTGATTACTCTATCCTGCTGGCGATAGAAAATATTACAAAAAAGAACAAAACGATGAAGCCGGAGCTTATCGGTCTGCATACCACAGGGCTTACAGAGACCAAAGGCGATGATGTAAGAGGTGTGGGAATGCATATAGAGATCCCTTATTGTTATGTCAATACACCTGATTTCGAAGGGGGAATGGAGAGTGGCTGGGCTTTGACCGCAAAAGCACTGATCGAACAGCATACAGAACCATCCGATGCGCTAAAGGCCAATAAAATACTTCTATTGCCTCATGTCAGTACACAGCCTGCTGAGATAGAAAAGATCAAAGAACTTTGTGAGGGATTTGGCTTTGAAACTTATGCGTTACCTGATCTTTCGACCTCTTTGGATGGGTATCTCAGTGAAGGACAGGGAAAATTGGGAACCGGTGCCATCAGCATCGCAGATATCAAAGCCCTTGGCGATACGGCAACAGTCGTGACAATAGGGGCATCGATGCAGATCGCTGCGAAAGCATTGCTTGAAAAGAACCCGAAGATAGAACATTTACATTTTGATCATCTGATGGGACAGGAGAACAATGACAATTTTGTCGCAGCATTGATGAAAATACGACAAATGGACCCGCCACCTTTGGTCAAACGCTGGAGGGGGCGCCTCCAAGATGCGATGCTTGACACCCATTTTCTTATCGGATCATCTCATTTTGTCGTGACAGGCGAACCTGATATGTGTATAGGTATATGCGAATTACTTCAAAGTGTGGGTGGTACGATAGATGCCGTTATATCGACGGTTTATAGCCCTGTACTTGAAAAGATCAAGGCTGGTACGGTCTTTGTAGGTGACCTGGAAGATGCCAAAAGTTACTTCACTGAGGCTGATATGGTTATTAGTAATTTTCATGCGGAACGATTATTGCATATGGATGAACATAGCCATGCTGGTCTCATGTTAAGAGGGTTCCCAAACTATGAAGAGCTGGGAAATCAACTGAAGAATGACCAGCTTTATGAAGGTAGTACCTATTTTCTTTTTGAAGCGGCAAATAAATTACGGGAGATCAAACACCATGGGTGAGACGACGAAAATAAAAGTAGAAGGAACAGCGGATCTCGATCATTGTATGAAAGTTGCTTTTGCAACGAAGGATCTTGAAACGATCAATGCACATTTTGGAGGTGCCAAGGAGTTTATTGTCTACAATGTTTCTCCGGAGGGCTTTGAAGTGGATGGCGTGATCAAAACAGAAACTTCTTCTATGTCTGGAGATGAGAAGACTGATTTTAAGGTGAATGCACTTAAAGGGATCAATATCATGTATTGTGAATCCATTGGCGGTACGGCTGCGGCTAAAGTGATCCGTGCAGGTATTAATCCGATGAAAGTGCCGGAACCGCGTCAGATAGAAGATGTGTTAAAAGAGTTGCTCGTCATGATCAATGATAATCCTCCGCCATGGATTAAACGTGTGATGAATATTGAAACAACAGAGGACCCGCGTTTGGAACGTTGGGCAGCAGAATAAAAAAAAGGATTGAAATGAGCGATACTATACTAGAACATAATTTATTTACAGAAGAGTTGATCCGTCAACTTAGAGCAACAGACCAGTTTGGAAACTGGTCAAAAATGAGCGATGAAGAGTTGTTGACCAACAAATATGTCAAAACAAAAGAGGATCTGAAGAAAATCCCTATCATTGCTGATATTGACGAAATGCTGATAGGAGAGATCAAGATGATCTTTAAAGCGGTTGCACTTCAGTTTGAAAGAAAAACGGGTGTGATGTGTAACGTAGTCATGGAGATGAGTCACGAAGGATTCGGGCGATGTATAGTGATCGCAGACAAGATTGTACTGGTGGATAAATATTTTAAAGACGCACATAGATTCGGATACAGAACGATCGAAAAACTCTATGAAGATGGTCAAAAATATTTGGATAAAGCATTTGATATTTATGACCAATATAAACCATGTAAGGATAGATAACAATGGCAAATGTAGGTATTTTTGTAGGTAGCAGCAGCGGTATCACCCAGGCAGCGGCGGAACAGCTTGAAACTCTGTTTGACGGGGCTGAATTGATCAATATGGAAGAGGATTATGATGATATAGAGCAGTTCAATGCATTTGATGTCCTACTTGTCGGTTCTTCGACATGGGGGCAGGGTGACCCTCAGCGTGACTGGGTCGATCCACTCTATGAAATGGAAAATGAAGAACCTGATCTCAGCGGCAAAAAAGTCGCCTTCTTCGGTGCAGGTGACCAAGATACCCATGGAGAACATTTTGTCAGTGCACTTGGGAAAATGAAAGATATTTTCAGCAAACTTGGTGCCGATACCGAGTACGGATATTGGACGACAGAAGGGTACAACTATGAATTCTCATTGGCCGAAAAAGACGGTAAGTTCTGCGGTCTGGCATTGGATAATGTGAATCAAGCTGACCTGACTCCTGAGCGAATTACCACTTGGGCAGCACAAGTCAAACAAGAGATGGATATCTGACACCAGGTTCGTATGGATACGATAAACCTCTATAAATAAGTGAAAAAAATACAACGAAAGGATTTGAAATGAGTGCATTAGCAGAGTTTAGAACATTATCAGATACAGAAGATTATTTTGATTTTTTTGATCTGGATTATGATGAGCGTTTGGTCTATGTCAAACGTTTTCATATTATGAAGAAATATGGAGAGATGATC